>NZ_JBEXHW010000029.1:0-90672 GCF_040608235.1 Streptomyces sp. NPDC005202
CGACACCTCGAAGCGTGAAGAACGGCCGCCCTGCTGTCTCAGGAAGCAACCAAGATCAGCGGGTCAGGTGAACCGCCGAGGTTAAACAACAAGCTCAGAAGCCATCCGTTTTCCGAACGTGATGCTTTGGTTCGGGGTGGGTGGGCATGAACTCTGGTTGACGGCGGGGAAGATGGGGTGGTTTGTCCGCTCGTCTCGCTCCTCCGCGTCGACTGCTACGCGGGCGACGACCGCAAGCTCGTCGCGTCCCACGAGAGCCAGGGCTTCACCGCGACGCAGGCTTTCACGGTCGGCGAGGGCGAGCAGCCGTGGCCGGGGCAGGTGCTCGCCCGGCGGGTGTAGCCGCCCGGCGAGCACCCGGGGTGCGGCGACGGATCACTTCTCGGCGCGCAGAGTGCCGAGAAGCCCGTTGTTCTCGCCGTTGATTCCCGCCGCGAACCAGACGCTGTCCCTGCCGCCCGACTTGTCGGTGCCGCGCTGGAGGCCCCACAGCCCGGGGATCACGATCGGGTTCCCGTTGCGGTCCAGCAGAGTTCCCTCGAACCGGCCGGTCCTCAGGTCGAAGGCGTTGATCTTGCCGTCTCCGAAGTTGCCGACGAGCAGGTCACCGGAGAACTTCCCGAACTTCTCGGGCGCCGTTTCGAGGCCCCAGGGCGAGTTGAGCACGCCGTGGCTCGCGAAGCGCCTGAGCAGCCTGCCCTCCGTGTTGAACACGTCGATGAAGCCGTTGCCGGGACCGGCGACGTCGTCGCGCTTGTCGGCGTCCTGCTTGGCGTAGGTCACGAAGACCTTGTCGCCGATCAGCTTGACGTCGAACGGCGCGAAGCCGCTTTCGATGTTCGGGTCCTGGAACCGGTCGTCCGGCGGCAGGAGGTGGAAGTTCGTGTCGAAGCTGTCGATGCGGGCGTCACGGAAGTTCGCGACCAGCAGGCGCGGCTCGTGGCACTTGTCGCCCTTCTTGCAGTCCTCCCCGTGCTCCTTGTCCTCCCCGTGCTCCTTCTCGCCCGGCGCGATCGTCAGGCCCTTGAAGACGGCGGTCTCGCCATCGCTGTCCTCGTGCGCGACCCGGACGGCGTTCGTCGGGTTCACGTCCGGGTTGAAGGCGAAGACGTCACCGTTCTCCCCCGCGAAGAGGAAGCGGGCGACCCCGGACTTCCCGGACCCGGAGTCGGTGAAGCGGAAGGCGTCGGTGTCGTTGCGCACGACCCCGGTCGGGGCGCCGCCCTCGGGGATCGACACGACCCGAGGGAGGATGTTGACCGGCTGGTTGTCCCGGGCGCCCGAGTACGTCGTGGCCTTGTCTGAGCCGTTGTCCGAGACGAAGATCTCGCCGGCGGCCGTGCGGGCCAGACCCCAGGGGTTGACCAGGTTCGGATCGGTCTTCTCCGCCCTGCCCGGGATGTCGGACACGAGATCGCGCTCCCGGAAGCCGTGATCGGGCTTGCGCGACGCGTCCCCGGCCCCGGGCGGCGCCGCGGCGACGAGCGCGCCGAGCGTGCCCAGGGCGAGCGTGACCGCGGTCAGCCGCCGCAGGCTGGGACGGGGTCTACGGGCCGATGCCTGTGATGCCATGTCGGATTACTCCTGTTCCAGTACGGGCCCCAGTGCGGGACAAACCGGTAAAAGTCATCTCATGTGACAGCAACTACATGCATCAACGACACGCAGAGCCCGTCATCGACAGGCGGAATTTCACGCCGCTGTCACGCCGTTTCCTACGCCGCCGTGGCCAGCCGCTCCTTCGGAACGAACCGCACGTGCGGGTGGCCGTGGTTCCGGTGGACCGACAGGCGCAGGCCGCCGACGCGGGCCAGGACCAGGCCGATGGTGACGGCGGGCGGCCGAGATGATGCCGCCGACGGCGAAGCCGACCCGGGCGCCGTAGGTGTCGGTGATCCAGCCGACGACCGGCGCGCGCCCAGCCGCGTACCGCCCATGAAGACCATCATGAACAGGGCCATCACCCGGCCGCGCATGGCCGGGTCGGTGCCCATCTGGACCGCGGTGTTCGCCGTGATGTTGACCGTCGGGCCGAAGATGCCTATCGGGACCATGAGCGGCGCGAACAGCCAGTAGGAAGGAGCCAGCCCGGCCACCTCGTCGAACAGCGTGGTGGCCCACAGATGCGATCGTCCGACAGCCGTTGGCGGCAGTAGTCCAGGAACGGCACGAATGCGTCCGGTCCCTGAAGCCGGTGACCTGCAGTCTTCTCGCCATTCAGATAGGCGCGGATCGCCTTGAGGTTCCGGCCCAGTTGCCGTGCGATTGCCGAGATCGTCCATCCCTGGAGCTGATCAGCACCTCCCGAACGACGGGGGAACCTCAGGCCAGGCCGTGCTCGCCGGCCGAGGATGCCCGCCTTGCCGAGCATGCCGACCGCGGTGGCCGCGTCCTCCATGCTCACGCCGAGACCGGCGGCGACCGGCCCGGCGTACCGCATCGCGTAGTAGATGTCGATGATGCCGCCGGAGGCGTTGTTCGCGGTGGCGGCCAGGATGTCGGAGGCACGCGCGGCCTGGTCGGCGCTGAGGCCGAACTGGTCCATGATGTCGCCGAGGTAGCGGGCCGAGTCGGCCGCGCTGACCCCGGCCGCGGAGGCGAGCTGGAGCGAGGCGCGGGTCGCGGTGATGGCCTGGTCGGTGAGGAAGCCCGCCTTGGCCAGCTCCACCATGGCCTCGGCGGCGTCGGCCGCGGTGGTGGTCGGCAGGGTGAGGTCGATGCCGAGCTGGTTGGCCATCCAGGCGGCGCGCTGCATCTGCCCGGCGGTGGCCCCGGTCACCGCCTGGAAGGCGTTCATCTCCCGCTGGTAGCGGTTGCCCTCCTCGACGAGCTGGCCGGTGCCGAGGACGAGCGCGCCACCAGCGAGGAGACGGCTCAGGGCGGTGGCCTGGCGGCCGACGCTCCTGAGTGAACGTTCCAGCGTGCCGGCGTCGCTGCCGGCGCGGCGCAGCTGGCTGCCCGTCCGGCTGCCGCGGGAGCCAAGGGCGCCGAGCCGCGAGCCAGCGGTCTGAGCCCGTGCGCCGAGGAGGTCGACCTGTCGGGCGGCACGTCGGCTGGAGGCGTCGAGGGCCGCGAGGCGGCTGTCGACCTCGCGGGTGCGCAGCCCCAGGGCCCGGGCGGCATCCGCAGCCGAACGCAGCCCGGAGATGAGGCTGTTGGCCTGCGCGCGGTGAGGTTGTACGTCGCCATCCGACCCGCTCACCGCCCGCTCGCCGGGTCGGCCTGGTGGGACGGGCGGTCTGGCACCTCTGGCTCGTCGCGGTGCAGTGCCTCGTAGGCCGCCCGCGGCAGAAGAGTGATCTTGACGCCGTACCCGGCCCGCCCCTCGGGTACGAGATCGCGCTCCTGGGCGATCAGCTCGCAGCCTGGGCAACGGACGGTGTCCGTGACGTACGCGTGCCGGTCTCCGCCCTTGGCCGGGTCCCACTCGTCGAGCCGAGTACAGCAGTCCGGGCACAGGGCACGCTGTCACTGCTGCCAGGCCAGGGCCTTGGCCCGGTCCAGGTCACTCCAGCGGCCGTCCCCGCCCCCGCGCCCCCGCGCCCCCGCCCTCATCTCAGCGTCGTCTGCCGACGGGATGACCGAGGCCGAGGCCCGGGAGTTGCTGGACACGTGGTCGGCCCCGGACGCGAACGCCCTCTGGGAGGCGGCCTGGGGGGTGCAGCAGGAGGCCCGCACCCGTCGCGGCGACGCTCTTGAGCCAGTAGATCTTGGTGATGCCGCGGCACGAGGGCGGGTGCCGCGGTCCGAGCTGCACGCAATGCGGGTGGCTGGACGGAACTGCTGGGTGGGGGCACAGGTACCCGGACTGCCGCCTCAGGTGGCGCTGCCCGGCGGCCTGGCTGCCAGTGCCGACGACCTGGGCATGGCGCTTCGTACGGGGCAAGGAGGTGGCTACGGTGCGGTCCGCCAGCCGCCGCCGTACTGCAGACCGCTCGACGGCTTGGGGCGCGCCCAGGGCGTCGACACGATGATCACCAAGTCGATGCTCAACACGGGGAGCAAGGCCAGCAGGCGGGTCAAACCTCCCGGTTGGCTGGGGGACGCCGCCGACCACACGCGAGGACACCTGCTCGCAAGGTCCCTGGGCGGCGACGGCTCGGCTCCGGAGAACATCGTGATCATGTACAAGACCGCGAACAACGAGGTCATGGAGAAGCTGGAGGAGCAGATCTATAAGGTTGTCGATGCGGGTCACGATGTGAAGTATTCGGCGACACCTCTCTACAAGAACCCCACCGACCTCATCCCCGCAGGCGTGCGGATCGTCGCCAAGGGCGGCGGACTCGACATTGACCAGACCATCATCAACAAGTAGGCAGATCATGACTGACCTGGAACTCTTGGCAGCCTTTCCGGCGACCGGTGAAACGGGCTTGGTGCCCAATGACTGGGAGCGGGTCGAGGCGGCACTGGGCGTCACCTTCCCCTCTGCCTTTATGCGCTTCTTGGACGTGTTCGGCGGTGCCAAGTTCGACGACTTCCTTCGCGTGTACCGTGCGGGTGCCGACAACCTGAACGTCGATCTCCTCACGCAGACCTACCGGGCCAGGAAGACCATGGCCACGACCCGTCCCCACATCCAGGAGTTGTTGGCACAACGCGGAACGGACACATCCCAGCTGGTGTGCTGGGGCGGAACCGACAACGCAGATATGTGCTTCCTGATCCCTCACGAGGACTACCGCCAGTGGGCCGTGCTCACGGTCATCGGCCGCGGAAGCGAGTACGACCTCTTCGAAGGCCCCGTGGACAGCTACCTACTGCGGGTCCTCCGACGGGACATCGTCAGCAACGTCTTCCCGGACGACTTCCCCGACGAAGCGCCCTCCTACGAGCGCAATCCGCACATCTGACTTGGGTCGGCGTGTGCCTATGCCACCTACTGAGTCGATCACGGAATGGGAGGAGCGCTTCCCGGAACTGCACCAGCTGCTCGACTCGTATGCCTCCGCAGGCTGGACCTTCACCGACACCACCGAAAAGGCAGGACCGGCGCTGCAGGCGTACGTGCGTCAGGCGGTCCGGACGCCGGAGATCCTGGACACGGTCATCGACGAGATCGATGACCTTCTCGCTGTGGGCCTGTTCAGCGACGAGATCGCTGACGATGTGGACGCGCTACCGCACATCGAGCCACCCGCCGGACGTTGCAGTGCCTGGCCTTCACACATCGCTCGCGGACTGGCGCATCGTGACGAAGAGCCCGGCCCAGACCGCAAGTACGTCCATACAGTTGCGCTGGTGACCAACTCACCGAAGTGCGTCGGCGATAAGCCGCGTCACCTCCCGTGCGCACCCCCACGACAATGTCACCCCAGCACCGCCGTGCCCGTAGTTGTGGATCACAGGCGCACCGTCGCCGCGGCGGACCGACTCGACCCGCACCTCGGAGCGCGTGGGCCGGGTGCCCACCCGATGTTCGAGGACCCGGGTATCGACCAACCTCGGTTCGATGGCGGCACAGCGCTCGATGATTCCTTTGGCTGCGGCCGCGTCCTCGGACAGGTCACCGTCGCCGTCGATCGCGGTTCCGCCCAGCACAACCGTCTCCCCGTGCGGGTAGAAGCACACGAGATCGGGCGACAGCCCCGTGTCCTCGGAGAAGAACTCCGTGACGCCTGGATTCTCGACGACCACGTGCTGCCCGCGAATTGGCCGCAGCGTGGCGTCCTCGACCAGTGCAACGGCACCCATGCCGGCACAGTTCACGACGGCGGACGCGTCCGTGAACTCGTCGAGTGAGCGGACCGAGCGCTGCTTGACCTCTCCGCCGAGGTCGAGGAACCAGCGACGCAGGTGGCCGGGGTAGACCGGCATGTCGACGAGCGTGAAGCGGTGACCCGAGATGAAGCCGCCGGGAAGCTCGGAGGGGTCGGCCGGCCGAAAGTCGGGGAGTACTTCGCTCCACGGCGGTGTCTCCACAGGCTGCCGGGCCGCCTCCACCCCGCTCACCATGCGGACACCAGCACCACCCTCCTGGGCCAGCCTCCGAAAGAAATCGAGCGATGCGAGGCTCCACTCCCAGACCTTCGCCCAGGGCTCGACCAGGTATGGCCCCCATATCGCGCCGGCCGCGAGCGACGTATGTCCAGGAATCTCCTCGGCGACCAGCCGCACGGAGTACCCGGCTTCGACGAGTGTGACTCCCGTCGTGAGGCCCGAGACCCCACCGCCCACCACGACGACCGTCTTGCTGTCTCCGACCCCGTTCGTCATGGCCTCCCGCCTCCGCCAACTTCCAGATCACCCAGAACCGCTGAGCTGGGCGATCACCTACCGGTCGTCACCTCGTACGAGCTTCACGAGCAGCTCGGTGTCCCGGAGGTCGGAAAGCACCACTTCCGCGCCGGTGTCCCGCAGCGCGGCCTCGTCACTGCGTCCTGACGCCACCGCGATCACGCGTACACCGTTGGCGTGTGCGCCCTCTACATCGGCCGGAGTGTCGCCGATCAGGACAGCCTCCGCGGCTGTCGCCTCGGCGCGTTCGAGGGAGAGCCTGACGAGCTCGGCGCGCGTGTCGTGCTCTTCTCCGTAGGCGCCCAGCTCCCACAGGATGTGCCGGTCGAGTCCGAACACCTGGAGCTTGATCTCGGAGACCGGGCGCACGTTTCCGGAGACCATGGTCTGCTGGACACCGTCAGCCTCGAGCGTGTCGAGGGCAGCGGCGGCGCCGGGCAGTGCGTGGCCCCGCTCTCGGAGATCAGCAGCCCGTTTCACATGCTCTTCCGCCAGAGCCTGGGCGAAGCGCTCGAAGTCGGCGCGGTCCGTCGTGAGCCCGTGCAGCTTCGCGGTCTCCCGGAAGATGACGGATTCGGTGATGCCGTCGATCTTGGCCTGCTGGCGCATGGGTTGCCCCGTGGTCCGCAGGAATGCTGCAGCCGACAGTTCACGGCCCACCCCGCGGTGTCGATCAGGGTGTGGTCGATGTCCCACAGGACCAGTCGCGCCATGTTCGCCTCAACTCCCCGTGTGTCGCTGGGTAACACGATGTCACGCGACTGTGCGTTGATCCCGCGTGGCCGCGCTCAGTCCGCTCTACGCTGACGGTACGAGTCAACCCGGGGAAGGGGGCGGACAGTGAACCCGCCAAGACTTCCTGTCGGCAGGCAGATCAAGCATTACCGGCGGAAGAACGGTAAACCCGAGCGGCGGTGGTGCCACTGGGTGCTGGTGATCCCGTTCGGGCAGGTCACGTGCTGGTTGTCCCAGTCGATGGTGAAGGCGTCCTGTCCGTAGGTGCCCTCGCCAGCAGTGGCCCGTGGAGGGCGACACCGTGGTCGCTGCGGGCGGCGGCCAGGGCACTGGAGCTGGCATAACCGGCGTCGACCCAGTGTTCGTCGGGCAGCAGGCCCCGTGCGGCGAGACCGGTGTGGACCACGGCGGCCATCCGGTCGTCGGAGACGGTGGCGAGGGTGGTGGTCACGTTCGTGACCAGATGCACCGTGCCGGGCTCGCACGTCTCGGTGAGGTGGACCTTGTAGCCGTCCCACATCGTGTCGCGTTTGACGCTTCCGCGAGCCTCGACATCACACGGGGTGACCAGGCGCTTCGCGCCCGGCGGGCGGTCTTTTGGGTCCCGTCTTTCCACCTCGCCCTCCACCAGGTGGAAGTGCTGGACCCACACCTGCCGCAAGACCTCCACCTGCGGCAGCGCCCGCAGGGCCGCAGGCGCGTCGTCAGCCCAGACCATACGCAGCAGACACATGCCATCCGCCCCGATGCGGCGGCCCACCTCAACCCGTTTGGTGTGGGCTTTGGGGAAGCGGGAGTCCTCGATTCGGGTCGCGTAATGCCTGAACCAGTCCGGCAGAGCACGGGCACTGAGCCAGTCCGGCTCAGCTTGGGCCACCGCGTTCAGCGCCGCCCGTAAGGTCTCGCCGACCAGCTCCAGCCAGTTCAGCTCACGCGCCGAGGAGAGCACATGCGTGGAGTCGGTCCGCGCCTTCCCGCCGGCCGCGACCAGCCCCCGTTCCTGAGCCGCGACCAAGATCGCGTCCAGGACACCCCGCCCCGCCTCCCCGCCGACCAGACGGTCCCTGAACTCCGAGAGCACCGAGAAGTCGAAGCCGGGATCGGTCAACTCCAGCCCCAGCGCGAACTTCCAGTCGATCCGTGCCCGTACCGCCTCAGCAGCCTGCCTGTCGGTCAACCCCTCCACGAATGGACGGACCTCTCAGGGTCGCCCGAATCCCAGTGCCTCCTGGAGGTCGGAGGTCAGCACGCCTCGGACTCCTTTGCCGAGCTGGTGCACCTTCACTGGGAACTGTCCGGCCCGCGCGGGGCTCCCTGGGCTTCTCCAGGCACAAGGTGTCGGGACGACAGATGTTCGCCTCCACATAGGACGGAGGGGACGTGTTCAAGGGCTCGGTCTACAAGCGCTGCGGCTGCAAGGGGCCGGTCACCGGGGAGGGTGGGCAGCCGGTCCTCGACGCCGACGGGCGGCCCAAGCTGAGAGACAGCTCGGCGCTGACTGCCCTGACCTGGCCAAGCGGGACCACGGCCTCTGGTACTTCTACCTCGAACTGCCCGTCGGCCCGGACGGCAAGCGCCGACGTGCGAGGAAGGGCGGCTTCGTCACCAAGAAGAAGGCCGAGGAGGAAGCCCAGGCGCTCTGGAACGAGGCCCAGAACGGCGTCGACGTGTTGTCCGACGAGACCGTCAAGCAGTTCCTGCTCCGCTGGTTCGAGAAGCGCGTGGACCTGAAGCGCTCGACCCGCAGGACGTACGAGGACCACATCCACCGGGTCTTCATCCCCGCTCTCGGCCGCCTCAAGCTCCGTGACCTGCGCACACGGCACATCCAGGAGATGTTCGAGGAGATCTGGCGGAGGAACGAGGAGCATGCCGCCAACCGCGACGCCGCGGAGCTGGCCAAGGTCGAGTGCGAGGCGGCCCACCGGGCCTGGAAGCAGGCCACCAAGCCGCGCCCGCCCGCGCTGCGCCAGCGCTGGAACGAGGCCAGGCAGAGGCTCCGCGAGGCCCGCAGGAAGCCGCGGCACATCACTGGCCCCGGCGTGCAGCTGAAGATGAAGAACGAGCTCAGCGCCGCGCTCGACTACGCCAAGGACACCGAGAAGCTCATCAGTGAGAACTGGACCTACGACCTGGTCCTGCCGAAGTACACCGCGCCCGAGCCGCTCGTATGGGACCGACGAACGCGTCGCCCGGTGGAAGGAGACGGGGAAGAGGCCCGGCCCCGTCATGGTCTGGACGGCGGAGCAGACCGGCGCCTTCCTCGACGGCGGGGAACACCGGCTCTACCCGATGTTCCACCTCATGGTGTTCCGAGGGACGCGTCGAGGCGAGTCCTGCGGCCTGCCATGGCACGAGACCGACACGAGACCGACATGACCGTCGGCACCGTCCACATCAGCGAACAGCTCGTCGCAGCCTCCTGCGACGTCTGGGAGGACACCCCGAAGAGAGACAGCGGCGCCTGCACCATCCGGCTCGACAGCCAGACCCACCAACTCCTGCTGTTCTGGCGGCGCCGCCAGCAGTTCGAGCGCGCCCAGTGGGAGGAGAAGCACCGCAACGAGCCGAAGAAGTACGGCCCGTACGTCGACTCCGGGCGCGTCTTCACCTGGGAGGACGGTCGCCCGTACCACCCGGAGTACCTCTTTGAGGTCTTTCACCGGCTCGTTCAGAAGCTCGGCCTGCCCCCGATCCGCCTGCACGACCTGCGCCACTGCGCCGCCACGCTGTCCCTCGCGGCCGGCGTCCACATGAAGGCCATTCAGGTCCTGCTCGGACACTCCTCGTTCAAGCTCACCGCCGACACGTACACCAGCGTCCTCCCGCAGCTCGAACTCGAGGCCGCGGATGCGCCCGTAGCGCTCGTGCCGCGCAAAGCGACGCAGCAGCCCGGGCAGGGTGGGGACGGCACACCGCAAGGCCCTCAGCCCGTCCCGGCGTCCGCCGAGGCCACTGCGGGCTCAGCCCCTGCAGAGCGCAGCTCCGGCGACGCCGAGGCCGCAATGCACCCCATGGTCAGTCTGGCAGAGCCCGCGGCCCCGGCCTCCGAAGAGGAGCCCGCCGCGTAGCCAGCCCCGCAGGCCATAGCGGGCCTGGCACGCATCCGGCACACACAGCGTGTCCCCACCTTGTCCCCACCAGGCACGAAACTGTCCCCTCGGAGATCACTCCGAGGGGACTGTTCGATTCATAGTGCCTGTTCAGACCTGGTGCCCCCGACAGGATTCGAACCTGCGAGCTTTAGGAGTTTTCCCTGGGCGGGGCTGTGACCTGCGGAAATGTCGGCTGGTGAGTGCCTGACCTGGGAAGACACCCCTCCGTGGTTCTCACGTGTTCTTGGGGTTTCCCGGCCTCATGTGTGCTGGATCCGTTCCGCGCTGGTGCCTGTCCGACGGAGAGATCAACGCTTGTGCGACGGCTGCCGCTGCCGTCGGGCCCAGTGAGGTTCTTGGGATGCGGCCGTCCTGGAGACGGCGCGGCCCTCAGGCCCGGGACGGCGTCGAGCTGTGAGGGCCCTATGCACTGGTTGGCGCATCGCCGCGGTGGCGGACGGGACCAAGTACCTCGTCGGCGCTGCGCGGCTCCGTACGCGGCTGCTGGTTGAGCTTGTGGCGCTCGATGGAGGAGTGTCGGTAGACCTCCTTACGGGCCCGCATGATGTTGCCGAGGGGTACGTGCTCTGCGGTGACCCGCCACGGCGTGAAGGAAAGCGCGTCCATCTTCGCGAGGTTCTCCGGGCCGGAGATGTCCTGCCGCGGCAGCCGCAGCTTGGCCACGGTGACGGACGGCGAGAGTTGTTCGGGCCACTCCACGGTGGTGTCCTCCACCGGCATGCGCTCCAGGTCGGTACAGAGCTGGACCTGGATGTCGAAGGCGTAAGGCCGCTCCTGCAGTTCGGCTTCCAGGGCCGGCTGGAAGACTTCCGGCGCCGAGGTGGGGTCGATGGTGCGTCGGACCACTGCGGCGGCGAAGGTCGGGTCGGGGGTGATGCGTACCTTGGCGATGTAGTTCCCGTGCCGGACGGCGCCCATCGTCCAGTAGCTGGACAGCAGCACGTTCACCGGAGGGGTCTTCGCCAGGCGCAGGAAGGCCAGGAACTCGTCCCACGCCCAGTGGTCCTGGTCCAGCGTTCCCTTTCCGGTCACGAACTCGGTGAAGAAACGATGTGCGCCGGGTCGGCCCTGGGAGAAGTAGGCCGGCGCGTTCAAGAACAGTTCCTGGATGAACAGGTAGTGCTCGATCGTGTTGCAGAAGAAGATCGGCCCGTTGATGTTCGCATAGTCGAAGGTGCCCGTGTCCGGTTCGTCTTCCAGCAGGGTCGGGCCGGGGACGTCGAACATCTTCAGTGCCAGTCCGGTGGCGGCGCCCAGTCGCGCGTCGGCTCCGGCGTGCGGCGAGCCGTTGGAGAAGCGGATGAGTGCGTCGTGGGTTCCCGGGGTCGCGTAGATGCCCTGGGCGTACTCGGGGGGAAGCCCGTCCAAGATCTCCACTTCCCCTCGGACCAGCCCGTAGCCCTTGGCGTGGGCGTCGCGCAGAGCCTGCCCGGTGCCACCGGCGCTGACCGACTCGGCGATGTAGCTCTCGGTCTTTTCGATCACCGTCTTCAGGTTCTGGTCGAAGTGCGGGTCATCGTCTTCGACGTCAGGCGTGTAGGGGACGAACTGTGCTGCCATGACTTCGACCTCTCCTCGATGACCGTGGCCGGGTCTCAGGAGGCAGGAACCGCCCTCAGCCCTCCAGCTCCGCGAGCCAGCGCAGGGCACGCAGGCCCGGCAGGAAGCAGTACTCGCCGCCGCGGGTGACCACGAAGCTGGGCAGGTTCTGCAGACGGCGCCGGACCGGCTTCTCGGGGATGGTGACGCTGCCGGTGCCGCCGTGATGCCCGGCCACCGGGTCCTTCTCGCCAGGGTAGCCGATGAAGTTTCCGTCGTTGACCCACTCGGCCTTGATGAATTCAAACTGTCGTTCCAGATGGGCTCCGATGAATGCTCCGACCAGGCCGCGGTCGGCGCCGTCGTCCTCCAGCACGCCCTCGGGCAATGGTGGCCCGTAGGTGGTGCCGCGGCGGATGAGGCGGTGCATCCGTGCGTCGCCGATGATGGTGGCGTCGCGGGGGTTGGTGCGCCGGATGTGCGCACCGGCGGGGCACCGCAGCCCTCGGTCGTCGTTCTCCCGGTACAGGAAATTGTTGACGCGGTGCGGATCGGCCGCCAGCTCCGGGTCGTCGTGCTCCGGAGACAGCGTCAGTGGCGCCCCGCTGGGCCAGCGCCCGACCATCTTCGCCGCCAGCAGTGCCTCCTCCTCGGCACTGGAACTGTTCGCGCGCAGGTACCTGCGCCAGGCGGCCACGTTGGTGTGGACCTTGCGCACGGCCACGTAGGTCCCGTTGCGGCCCAGGACGTCGGGGCTGGGCATGGGCGGCAGGCTGCCGGTTTCGTCGGGGTAGCCGAGGATGAACTCGCCGGCCTTGATGGGGACTTCCTGCGGGTTGGAGCCGGGCAGTCCGACTCCCTCGATGTTCGGATGGCTGATGCCGTCACGGAAACCGAAGGTGGTGCGCCCGGTCGGGAGCTGACGGACCTCCTGCTGCCAGACCACCTGGACACCGGGCATGTCCTCGTAGGCGGCGCGGGCCCGCTCCAGCTCCTGGCCGAGCTGCTCCGTATCGGAGGACAGGGCGCTCAGCGCGATGTGGACCTCCCCGGTTCCGAACGGCGCCTCCCAGTGAGCCGGTGCGCTCTCGCCCAGGTCTCCGATCAGCTCCGCGCGAGCGGCCATGCCCTCACGAAACGCCCGCGAAAAACTGTCCAGCGACTCCTGGGGCACCCCCAGGGCCCTCAGCCCCTGATAGGTGAACGCCACCGCGACCCAGGTGTCCTGGCTCCGGTCGGCACCGGGCAGGCCGCCGGAGGTCAGCGGGAGCAGCCGCCGCAGCAAAGCACGGCCGGCGTGGCGGTCATCGACGCGCAGGAAGATGTACTTTCCCGCGTAGGGCACAGGGCGCGGGCGCAGGGCTCCGCTCTGGATGTCGTCGATCTCCACGCTCACGTCGGCCGTGCTGCCGCTGTCCGGGGTGTTCATGATCGCTTGTGCCTCCACATCGGTCTCTCCCCGGGCAGCCCTGCAGCGACTGGTGCGCGCCCGCCGACGCAGTCCGCCGAAGCCGGGTCGGCTCTGCGGGTCGGGTGTGTCCGGGGTCTAGGCCGAGGCTTCCTCCATCAGCTTCTGGAAGGCGGGCGTTGCCACCAATTCCGCGTTGGTCGGGTTCTCCAGCGCCGTTCGGAACTCGGGGGTGTCCAGCACCTCCTGGAACGCGTCGTCCACGCGCTGGTCCTTGTAGATCTGCTGAACGGTCAATTCGGGGTAGGCGCTGACGAAGACCCCTGCGGGCTCCTGGTGGGCGAGGAACCAGTCCTTGACCCCCGGATCTTTGATGCCGGGGAACCCTTCGCTGTGTGCGAAGACCTTGTCGAAGCGGGCCCCGACTACCGTCTTGGCGAAGTCGTCGATGTAGGTGTCCCAGGAGCCGTCGAAGACGCTGGCGAACATGAACCTGGTGTCGTTGTCGAAAATGACGTGCCGTGCGTCATGCAGTGTGCCGATCTGGCGCAGCGCCGCATGGACATTCTCGTCATTCGCCGCGTCGCCGAGCCAGGTAAGATCCTCGCGCAATGCATCGGCCTCGCCCGGCTTGATCTTGGTGAAAACGGTGAACTCGTTAGAGACCCCGTCCGTCCTGCCTGGGTGCTCAGGGTGAGCCGGTTGGGTCGCACCTGTCGCAGTCATCGCGAAGCTCTCCTGCCGCGGATCGGTGCGAGGGTCGCCAAGCGCCCCAGCATGAGGCGCCATCGCCCTCTCACGTCAATCCTCACTGCCGGTGCGCTGTCCCGCATCTCGGCCCCTGGGCAGTGTGGTCACCTGGGTTGGACACCATGGTCGATTACGCTCCGTGTGCATCTGTTCCCTGGCGGAGCGAGGGGCGAATGCGGCCTCGGGCCGGCTTGCCGACCGGTCCTGGGGACGTCGGCAGCGCGGGCGCGGCTAAGCAATGCCGGGGGCTTCGCCTCCTGAGAAGCTCCCGAGGACAGATACGGCAAGGCGCAGGACGATGGAACTGGAGACGCCGTATACGTCGCTGTCCCCCCTCTCGGGGCCGCCTCCGCGCGGCCGTGAAGACAGCGGCGCAGCCGGTCACGGAGCAATCGTCGCGGCGCCCAGGCGGTCGTGGCTCTCCCTTCCGCCGAACCCTGCTCAACCGGATCGCCACCCTGACCCCCACACGGAGGCAACCATGGGCAAAGTCCTCGGTGACGTACTGGGTTTCGCGGCCGCCGTCGCGGTCAGCCCGCTCCCGATCATCGCGATCATCCTGATACTCGCCACCCCTCGGGGCCGTCTCAACGGGATCCTCTTCACCGTCGGCTGGATCCTGGGACTCTCGGCACTGGGCGCGATAATGCTGGGGATCGCCTCCCCCGCAAATGCCTCCACCCACCATCAGCCGGCCACCTGGGTAGGAGCTCTGAAGCTCGCTCTGGGCCTGTTCCTCCTCGTCTTCGGCGCCCGGCAATGGCACCGGCGCCCGAGGGATCCCTCGCAAGCCCAGCTGCCGAAGTGGATGGGTGCGATCGACCGCCTCACGCCTGTCAAGATCTTCGCACTCGGGCTGGCCCTGGCCGCGCTCAACGCCAAGAACGCCCCGCTGACCATCGCCGCGGGCGCCACGATCGGCTCAGCCGGACTACCGGTCGGGCAGCAGATCGCATCGCTCGCAATCTTCGTTCTTATCGCCACCCTCGGCCTCCTGGCTCCGCTGGGAGTCTTCCTCCTCGGGGGAGAGCGGGCCAAGACCACGCTCGGCAACTGGAAGGACTGGGCGGCTCAGCACAATGTCGCCGTGATGGCTGTCCTCTTCTTCGTTCTCGGGTTGAAACTGTTCGGAGACGGCATCTCCATTCTCGTCTCCTGACAGGCGAGAAGCCGATGACAACTGGACCGTCACCAATCGCGTGAGGCCACCGAGGCGAGTTTCACCATCGCGGTGCGGGGGCCGGCTACCGGACACGGAGCCCAACTGCCCCCCGTCACCCCGAATGACGGCCGGACACGTCTGCCCCTACGCGTTTGAGGCGGGGCGAGACCCCATTTTCCACGCGTGTTCGGCTTGGTCGGCAGGTCGAAGGCACGGGCCGGTTCGGCGAGGATGCCGGCGTCATGCTGGACGACGCCGAGGTCTCGCGTGCGCTGGCTGGGGCACACGTCGATCACCTGAGGTCCTTGACCATGACTGCGTACACCGGTGAGTCGGCGAAGGGCTGTTGTTCTCCGGCCTTGGCGTAGCCCCATGCCTCGTAGAGTGCCTGGACTTTGGGGTGGGTTACGTCGACCAGGAGTACGGCGAGGTCTTCGGTGCGCTCCTTCAGCAGGGCTTCGTGGAGGCGTTCGGAGATGCCCTGTTTACGCCAGCGCGGGCGCACCATCACCTCGGAGACCGCGTAGGTGGAGGAGTAGCCGTTGTTCGGCTCGTACGCGGTGGAGCGCCACCATTCCCGGCCTGGGGTGAGGGGGGCTCCATAGGCGAAGCCGACCGGTTTTCCTGCGTCGTATGCCACCACGCAGGAGAAGCCCTCCATGCCGCTCCAGTGGTCGGCGAACCAGGCGAAGCGCTGGTCGAAGGGATCGTCCATCTGGTCGGCGTAGGCGTCGGCGTGTACGTCGATAAGCATCTGACGGAAGCCCTCGGGCAGGTTTCCGTGCTGGAAGTGACGCAGGTCGGTCACGCTCGGCTCCATTCGGTTCGCATGCGGTCTGCCCAGTCTCGTGCGTAGGCGGTGGAGGGAGCTCGGACGAACAGGCCCCGGTGGAAGTCGCCGATGAGCGTGCGCATGCGGCCGGGCAGGGGGTCGCCGTCCATGATCGCGAAGACGTCGGTGGCGGTGGCTGTGGCTTGTTCGGCGTCGCCTTGGTGGAGCTGGGCGAGTGCGAGTTGGGCGGTGGCGAGTGCCCTGTTGCGCCGGAAGGCTGCCGGGATCTTGGCCAGGGCGCGGTGGGCCATGGCCTCGGCGTGGGCGGGGCGTCCGCTGTTGAACTGCACGATGGCGGCGAGGTGATCGAGTTCGGCCTGACCGTAGAAGGCCGTCCAGCGCGGACGTTCGCGCTCTTCCACCCTTGTGTAGGTGCTTTGGGCGGAGCCGAGGGAGCGCAGGCCCGCCCGTCCGTCGCCGAGAGCCGCGTAGGCGAGGGCGATGCGGATCCGGCCCAGCGAGTCGAAGAAGGGGTCCCGGCGAGCTGCGTAGGAAGCTTGCGCGGCTTGTGCCGCCGCGAGTGCTTCGGGCCAGTTCTGACGCTGGTAGGCGAGCATGGAGAGGTTGACCCACACACGCATCTCCGTGGGACCGTCCTGGGAGAGGCCGGCGTACGTCGCGGATTGGTTCAGGTACTTCTGCGCCTGGGCGCCGTGCGGTCCATGTACTACCGGCGGCCCTCCGGGTTCGCGTTCCCCCACCTCAACAAGCAGGACGAACGGTTCGCCGTGGCCCAGGCCCGCTACGGGCTCGGTGGCATCCTGACCTCTCTGCCTGGCTGCCTGTACGTCAACCACCCCAACCGCATCGGCGACGCCGAGTACAAGCCCGCCGGTCTCGCGGCAGCGGCGGCGGCCGACTTCACGGTGCCGCCCACGCTCATCACCAACGTCCCCGACGACGCACGAGCCTTCATCAAGGAGCATGGCCCGGCCATCTTCAAGCCGATCTCGGTTCCGCTCTATCTGGTCGACGGCCACGCTCAGACCGTCCCGGTGACAGAGGTGAGCGCCGACGAGATCGACGACTCCCTCACCGGCACCATGCACCTCTTCCAGAAGCGTGTGGACAAGGTCGCCGACATCCGGGTCACGGTGATCGGCGAGCAGATCTTCGCGGTGCGGATCGACTCCGGTCTCCTCGACTGGCGTACGGACTACAGCACTCACATGTACACGCCGCTTGCGGCCCCGCCCGCGGTGGAACAGTCGATGCGCGCCTACCTGAAGCACTTCGGGCTCGTCTTCGGGGCGTTCGACTTCGCCCTGACCGACCGCGGTGAGTGGGTCTTCATCGAGTGCAATCCTTCCGGGCAGTGGGCATGGATGGAGCCTCCGACCGGCCTGCCTATGACCGCCGCACTCGCCGATCTCCTGGAAGGAGGTATCCATGGCTGGTGAGCCTCATATCGAGACGACCGCAGCCGACCTACGGCTACGGCTCGCCCGCCGGCTGGAGAAGGACGGCCGGCTGCGGTCGCCTCAGTGGCGAGCCGCCGTCGAAGCAGTGCCGCGCCACCTGTTCCTCCCGCGCTTCTACCGGGAGAGCGACGCACCCGGCGTCACCACCTGGGAACCCGTGACGCCGGAGATCATCGGCCAGGACGAGTGGCTCCGGCTCGTCTACACCGACGAGACATGGATGACCCAGTTCGACGGACACGACATCGACTGGACCGACCCGAAGCCGATCAGCAACGCGACCCCGACCTCGTCATCCACCCTGCCCAGCCTTGTGGTTCGGATGCTCGAAGACCTGGATGTGCAGGACGGCATGACCGTGCTGGAGATCGGTACGGGCACCGGCTACTCGACGGCTCTGATGTGCCACCGGCTCGGCAGCGAGCACGTGGCCTCGATCGAGACGGACGAGGGCGTGGCCCGACGCGCCCGCGAGGCTCTCACCGAGTCCGGCTACAGCCCTCACCTGCTGGTGGGGGACGGCCGCGCCGGCCACCGGGACGGTGCGCCGTACGACCGGCTGATCGCCACCTGCGGCTTCCGCAACATCCCACCCTCCTGGCTGGAGCAGGTGCGGCCGGGCGGCGTCATCCTCACCACCCTGCGCGGCTGGATGCGCTCCCTCGGCCTGGTCAAACTCATCGCCGCCGGGGACAGCGCGAGCGGCTGGTTCAGCGAGGATGATCCGAGCTTCATGATCGCCCGCCAGCAGGAGGCGCCGGAGAGCCTCGGCATGGTTCCGGGACCCGGCGACGGTACGGCGCGGAACGCCACGTACGGACCGGAGGTACTCACCGAGGCCGGGCCGGCGTTCATGGCGCAGCTGGCCGCGCCGGACGCCCGCTTCTTCTCCATGGCGGTCGACGGCGGCCCGCTCAGCACATTCGTACTGGACAGCGTCACCGATTCCTTCGCCGTACTCACCGCTACCGACAGCGGCTGGGAGGTCCGGCAGGGCGGCCCCCGCCGCCTCTGGGACGCGATCGAGTCGGCGGTCGCCACCCACGGCGGCGAGTTCGCGGTCGGCGGTGAGGTAGTCGTTCCAGTGCCGTGCGGTGCGCAGATCCGCCCGGACCCTGGTGGCGGCGATGTGGATGTGGTCGGGGGCGTGGCGGACGGCGACCCAGCGGCAACCGTCCGGGTCGTCGTTCGCAGCGATTCCGGTGGCGGCCACGATGCGGCGGGCGATGTCGGCCCAGTCCTCGTCGCTGAGGATGCGGTCGGTTTTGGCGGCCCGGACCGAGCAGTGCCATGTGTGCTTCTCGGGCGCGCGACCGAGTCGCCGGGCCTGTTTGACGTGCAGGTCGAGGTCGGCCACGAGGAGCCTCTTGGTGGCGTCGAAGTCGTCGGTGCGGCCGGGGTCGGGGGCGTAGCCGTCCCAGGAGGCCACCAGGTGCGGGTCGGTATGGTCCTTGGCCTTCTTGGTGTCGAACAGGTACCGGATCAGACCGGCGGTGTCTTTGCCGCCGCTGATCTTCGCGATCATCAGGCCGCCTTCTTGGCGAGGGCCTGGTTGGCTGCGGACGCGATGTCGCGGACCGTGGCGGCGACCGTGGTCAGGGTGCACTCGGCCTGGGTCAGGAGTTCGGTATCCCCAGGGTGTGGATGGCCGCCCAAGTTGAGCTTCTTGGCGATCTGGTTGACGTTGTGGCCGATCTTGGCGACCTCGCCACGCAGCGCGGTCAGCTCGTCGATGTAGTCGTCGAGCTGGGTGCGCTGGCCGGGCAGGGCGAGGTCGCCGTGGATGTGGGCCATGACGACGGCGCCGACGTAGTGGGCGCCGGCGATGTTCAGCGAGCGGGCCAAGGCGAGGATGTCGGCCTTTTCGTCGACGCTGTAGCGGGCGTCGACGCGCTGCTTGCGCTGGCCGTTAGGGTCGCGTCGGCGGCGTCGGGCGACACGGTAGAGGGCGGCGGCTTCGGCAGCGCGCGGGATCGGCACGGCGGCGGTGTCGGCAGGCTGTTCCTGCTCGGGCGCCCCCTGGTGCCCGAGTGCCTCCGCCACCCCCGGGGCGGAGGTGTACCCGATGGGGCCGTCCTTGGACGGTCCAGCGGCATACCTTGCTGCGCCTTCTGGGGCTGAGGTGATGGGTATCTGCTGCTGAGTTGTAGGGAGCCTTTGGTGCTGTTCACGCATGGGGTGTTTCTCCGGCGGTTGGGTGGGGCGGCGCGGTGTCACGTCCGTGGCGTCCGTTGCATGCCTGGTCAGCACAGGTACGGACATCCGGGAAGGTACGGAGAAGTGCGTCCCGGCGAGGACGTCCGTCCCCGCGCTGACCTGCGCGGGGACGGACGCGACGCAGTGATACGGATCCCAGGGGGAGTGGGCTAGCGGGCGCGTTTGGGTCCAGCGAGGGCGCCGGGCGGGCCGATGGGCAGCGAGCCGGCCGGGGCGGTCGGCGGCTTTCCCTGGGTCGGGCGCGCGGGCGTGGCGTCGGGCTCGGGCGCCGCCTCGGCGAGACCGGGTCAGTGTTGGGCCCAGGCGTCGAGGAACCGGTTGCGGGCGTACGCCTTGGCCTGCCTGCCTTTGTCGAACCGGTAGTTGGCGGGGCGGATGCCGAAGTCCCGCAGCAGGTTGCCGTCTTCACCGGCACCCCGAGGTACGCGGCCACGTCGGCGGGGGTGGCCAGATGGTCACGCTCGGCGCCGGTAAATCGCGCCGGCGGTCGTGAAGGCCGGGCTGGGGGACCTCAAGGTCACCCCGCACAAGCTGCGCCATACGGCAGCCTCGCTCGCCATCGCCAGTGGCGCGGACGTCAACGTCGTACAGACGATGCTGGGCCACAAGTTAGCGACGCTGACCCTGGACACGTACGGGCACCTCTTCCCGGACCGCCTGGACGAGGTCTCGAAGAAGATGCACAAGCGCCGCGCCAAGCAGCTGGCCAAGGCGAAGGCCAAGCTGGAGAAGGCGGAGAGGAACGCCCGTGAGGCCGCCGAGGCGGTGGCCGTCCTGGAGGAAGCCGCCGCGTGATGTGTGCCTGATCCGTGCCGGGGAGCCGTAACTGAAATGGGGGCCACCCCACCGCACTGACGCGGTGGCGTAGCCCCTTGCGTCCCACGGGGGAGCAGGTCAGTCGCGGCCGGCGGCTTTCCTCCCAGAACCGGTCCATCGCAGCAGCGGCCGCATCCCCAGCCAACCGCTCGATCCTCTCGGGCACCTCCCGCTCGTCGAGGACGAAGAGCCTCCCACCGACGAGGCGCGTGGTCGTCTTCCAGCCGAGACGCCGTCCCGCCTCCCTGGCGGCACGCCGGACGTCCTTGAGGTCGCCCATCTCCGCAAGATCGTCCGCGCCGAGGATCAGCTGTCCGTAGTAGCCCTCGTACTCGGGCTTCAGAGCGGCCCGCATCAGCGACTCAAGCCGCTCGACCAGCTTCTCGTACCGGCGCCGGGCCAGCTCGTCGTTCGCGGGCATCTCGCACAGCTCCCCACCTCTGCCCGCAGCCGCATGTGTGCCATATGTGTGCTGCGAGTACGAAGGCCCTCCCGTCCGATGGACGGAAGGGCCTCTGACCAGGTGTTTCTCTGTGCCCCCGGCAGGATTCGAACCTGCGACACCCGCTTTAGGAGTTCGATTCCAGCTCGTTCCGGCGGCTGTCGTCGACTGGTGCGACGGCCGGACACAGCCGCTGGTGTACACCCCAGTCCGGCGTCGTTGATGTCAGCCGTGGATGTCAGAGACCGACTACTTCACGGACCCAGAGGTGCTCAATCGGCAGCTCTCGTCGACTGTAGAGCAGCTTCCCTTGCTTGCAGGCAGGCCCTGGATGCCCAAGCCAGTACTGGTGATGTTTCCCTGGCGGCGTGCTTCCGGCGCCGCTGCACTCGCAGCCACGCTGTGCTGCGGCCCTGAACGTGTCAGTTCGCTTCGTCCAGCAGGTGTTGGAAGGCTTCTTGTACGCGTAGTGCTTTCTGGATCTCCTTGGTTGTGGCGTCAGGGGTGGAGCGGAAGTAGGCGACGGCCGTGGTTTGGTGGGCGACGACGAAGTCCTTGATGCTGGGGTCCTTGATACCGGGGTAATCCACGACGTGCCCCAGGATGGCGTCGAAGACCTCGGGTACCTGGGCGCCGAAGTCATCGATGTAGGCGTCCCAGTCGCCGTCGAAGTTCGTGGCGAACAACAGGCGTTTGTCGTCATCGAAGAGGACCCAGCGCAGGTCGTGAAGCGTGCCGACGCGAGCCGCCAGCTCCCTGCTGCGTTCCTTGAAGCCAGGCTTTTGGAAGATCTCGCGGATCTGCTGCCCCTCCCCTGGCTTCACGTCGAAGATGAGGGTGAATTCGTTGGTCCGGCCGGAACTCAGACCGGGGCGGCTTGGCTTGTCGACGTTGGTGGTCATCTCGGGTGCCTTTCTGGGAGACGGCCGGCAGTCCGTATCAGGTGTCGAGCTGAGTGATCCATGTCAGGGCACGAAGGCCTGGCATGAAGAGGTATTCGCCTCCCTTGGTCACAGTGAAGCGGGGCAGTTGCTGGAGCCGGCGTCGTACGGGCTTGCGCGGGATCGTGAAAGTTCCGGTCCCGTCGTTGTCGCCCACCACCGGGTCCTTTTCGGTGCCGAGGCCGACGAAGTCACCGTCGTTGGCCCACTGGGCCTTGAGGAACTCGTACTGCCGTACCAGTTCCGCACCCATGAAGAAGAAGACGATGCCGCGATCGACGCCGTCGTCCTCCAGTTGTCCTTCGGGAAGCATGGGGCCGTACGGTGCGCCGCGACGCAGCGCACGGTGGATGCGTACGTCCACGAGCGTGTCGCCGAGGGAGTCACGCGGGTTCATGCGGCGGATGTGCGCGCCCACGGGGCAGCGCAGACCGGCGGGGTCCTGGTCACCGTAGGCGAAGTCGTTGACACGGGTGGGGTCGCCGGCTAGTTCCGGGTCGTCGTGGTCGGGGGCGAGGACCAGGGGTGCGCCGCTGGGCCAGCGCCCGACCATCTTGGCCGCAAGGAGTTCCCCCTCCTCCGCGGAGGAGGAGTTGTCGTGGAGGTAGCGGCGGTAGTCGGCGACCTTCAGGTAGATCTTGCGGAAGGCCACGTAGGTACCGTTACGGCCCAGTACGTCGGGCTGTGGCATCGAAGGAAGCCGACCCAGCTGGTTCTCGTAGCCGAGGACGAACTCGCCGGCCTTGATGGTGGGGCCGAAGCCGGGCATATATCCGTAGTCCTGGCCCTTTGCCTGGAAGATGTTGGCCACGCCCGCGCCTTCGACGTCGGGTTCGCCGATGCCGTCCACGAAGCCCAGGTGGGTCCGCTTGGTCGGCAGCTGGGCCGCGTCCAGCCGGTAGATCACCTGCACGCCCGGCAGCCCGCGCAGGGCTTCCCGCCCGGTCTCCAGCAGGGACTCCAGTCCCTCGGCATCCCGGGCGAAGACCGAAACGGCAAGGTGAACGTCGCTGCTGCCCAGCGGCGGATCCCAGTGCTCGGGGCTGCTATCACCGGTGTCACCGAGCCGGTCGGCGCGGGCTGCCATACCCTCACGGAAGGCCTCCGGGAAGCTGTCCAGGGACGCCTGAGGCACCCCCAGGGCGCGCAACCCGGCATGACTGAGGGCGACAGTCAGCCACGCCTGGCTCGGCGGGTCCCACCAGCGGGCCGCCGAAGCGACGTAGGGCAGCAGGCGCGCGAGCATCCGGCGGCCGTCCGCGGCGTCGTCGATACGCAGGAGGACAAAGGTCCCGGCGAAGGGAGTCGGCCGCTGCCTGAGCAGGGTGCCTTGGATGTCGTCCAGGTCCAGCACCTGCGTTTCGGCCTTGCTCGCCTGTTCTGCCATCGCGGTCTGTCACCGTGCCTTCCTGTGGATGTCTGCCCGGCAGCGCGTCCGTCAGTGGTGTGGGGGGACAGGCGTCAGCGGCAGCACGTCATCGGCGCTGCGCGGTTCGCGTCGCTCTTGGTGGTTCAGCTGGTGGCGCAGGACGGAGGAGGCGCGGTAGACCTCCTTGCGGGCCCGCATCATGCTGCCCAAAGGCCGGTGGGCCTCGGTCACCCGCCACGGAGTGAAGGACAGCCCGTCCATCCGCCGCAGGTTGTCCTCCCCGGA
The DNA here is from genome assembly GCF_040608235.1 of Streptomyces sp. NPDC005202. NCBI lineage: Bacteria > Bacillati > Actinomycetota > Actinomycetes > Kitasatosporales > Streptomycetaceae > Streptomyces > Streptomyces sp. NPDC005202. The sequence continues at coordinate 23,274 of NZ_JBEXHW010000029.1, forward strand.
AATGTCCTGCTGCGCGAAGCGGAGCTTGGCGACCGTGACGTACGGGGACAGCTTCTCGGGCCACTCCACGGTGAGATCCTCCACCGGCATGCGCTCCAGGTCGGCACACAGCTGGACCTGGAGGTCGAAGGTGTAAGGGCGGGCGCGCAGCTCGGCCACAAGCGCGGGCCTGTACACCTCACTCGCCGACGAGGTGTCCATCTGTCGCTCCACCACTCCCGCCGGTCGCCGTGCCGGACCGCCCCCATCGTGGTGTAGGTCGCCAGCAGGACGTTGACCAAGGGCCGCTGCGCGACGACGAGGAACGTCAAGAACTCCTCCCACGCCCATTCGTCCGCGTTGAGCGTGCCCTTGCCGGTCAAATACTCGCGGTAGAAGCGGTGCCGGCCGCGCTTGCCTTCGGCGAAATAGGCCCTGGCGTTGAGGAACAACTCCTGGATGACGATGTAGTGCCGCGCGGTGTTGCAGAAGAAGACCGGGGCGTTGATCGTGTTGTAGTCGAACGTCCGGCTGTCGGGCTCGTCCTCCAGCAGGGTCGGGCCGTCGACATCGAACATCTTCAGCGCCAGGCCCGTCGCGCGCCCCAGCCGGGCGTCGGCGCCAGCATGGGGTGAGCCGTTGGAGAATCGCACCAGAGCGTCGTGCCGGCCAGGCGTCGCATAGATCCCCTGCGCGTACTCGGCGGGCAGCCCGCCGAGGATCTCCACCTCGCCCCTGACCAGTCCGTAGCCCTTGGCGTGGGCGTCCCGCACTGCCTGACCGATGCCTTCGGCGCTCACCGACTGAGTGATGTACTCCTCAGTCCTGGCGGCGATCGTCTTTACGCTCTCATCGAAGCCAGGCTCCAGGATTTCCACATCCGGCGTGTATTCAACGAATTGCGGCGACATGAGAAATCACTTCTGCTCTGAGCAGCCGGGAGAGGCATGCTGCGCTCGTCGTACGGACCTTCTGGGCCTACGCGGCTGAAACATCCGCGTCAGTCTTCAGCCGCCTGCCATGGCAGCACCGGCCGTCTCGAAACCTCGCTGGCAGCCGGGGTGCCGCCTCACACACCACCGTAGGCACAGGCCAACACTCCACGCGCGCTGAAGACCCGCCCCCGGACATCCCGCCTGGTCAGGTCACCCGTTCGCCGCCGGTCGATGGCCGCCGGGCTCGGGTACCCCCACGATGGCGAAGAAGGACCGCGCCCCCTCTAGTCATGCCAGCCGCGAGCCGGCCGACCCGGGGCAGTCCGCTCCGGATCATCCGTCCGTCTCCCTGGAGGCAGTCGTGGGACACGCTGTCGGTGATGTGCTGGGCCTGGCTGCCGGTGTCGCGGTCAGCCCACTACCGATCGTGGCGATCATCCTCATCCTGGCCACCCCGCAGGGACGCCTCAACGGGCTGCTGTTCGCCCTCGGCTGGGTTCTGGGGCTCGCCGCGCTCGGCGCGCTCATGCTGGCCATCGGTGGCTCAGGCGGCGCCTCAACTGACAAGCACCCAGCCACCTGGGTCGGAGCCCTCAAACTCGCCCTGGGTGCCCTTCTCGCCCTCTTCGGCGCCCGCCAATGGCACCGTCGCCCCAAAGATCCCTCACAGGCACAGCTCCCGAAGTGGATGGGTGCGATCGACCGCTTCACCCCCATGAAGATCCTGGGCCTGGGGCTGCTGTTCTCTGCTGCCAACCTCAAGAACACGCCACTGACCATCGCCGCAGGTGCCTCGATCAGCTCCGCCGGGATCTCCGTGCCACAGCAGATCGGCACACTCGCGATCTTCGTCGTCATCGCCTCCCTCGGCGTACTCGCACCACTCGCCGTCTACCTGCTCATGGGCGACCGAGCCAAAGGCATCCTTACCAACTGGCGAGACTGGGCCGGGCAGCACAACGTCGCCGTCATGGCCGTCCTCTTCTTCGTACTCGGCCTCAAGCTCCTCGGCGACGGAATCACCATCCTCGCCACCTGAGAACCTGCACTTTCAGTCCCACACGAGTGTGGGAGACGAAGTCACAAGGTGGGCGGTGTCTCAATGACCGAGTCAAGTTGGCCGAGTGCCAGCCCTCGGCTGAAGGTGGCGCCCCGCGCGGTACCCAACTTTTGAGGTCTGGCCTCATCCCTATCAGGTCGATCACTGGTGGACGCCGATGTCGCGCATCCCGTGCAGTAGCTCGACGGACAGTGCGTAGAGGTTCAGCGTCGATCGCTCCCGTTCGCCCTTGTTGGTGTCAGACGCTGGTGTCAGAAGGTCGAGGGGGTCTTGACAGACTCACTCACCTCGCCTTGCGGCCAGTCCTCACAATGCGTACCACGGTCCCCCGTGCGTCCCCGCCTGTTCTGGCGCACGAGTGGCACGCCCGGTCTACTGAAGCTCTCGCCGGGCACCTGGGATACCGGGCGGCGTTTGAACGTCAGCGCTTACCTGGCCGCCCAAGGTCATCACGTTGAGGGTCGCAGAGTTCTCGTTGGCGATCGCGCTCTCTACACGGGCGACCAAGGTCGTGAAGGCTTCGTTCTCCGAGAGCCCTGAGTACGGCCCCACCTTGGTTTCGAAGTAGATCCGTTCATGCCCAAGGAGCTGTTCGGTCGACCGGTAGTTCTTCCACTGTTCGCGGTAGCGGTACACGCTCTCCAAGGAGACGGAGCCGACAACGATCAAACTCAACACCGTAGCCGTAAGTTTCGCGAATGACAGGTCAAGGTTGACTAACACGGGGACCAAGGCTCCTCCGACGACGGATATCGTCCTCATCCGGAGATGCATCGCCTTCGTCTTAACGGCCTTCTTGTCGTACCACTTCTGGTACCGAGTCAGCCTTCCCTCCACGTAGTTCTGCGCCGCGACCACCGGCCGGGAGACGGCGGGGTGAGCTTCGAGTGACTGACCGTCATCCGTTCCTGACATGCTTGGAAGTACATCGGTGGTCGAATGATGCAGTCAACTCGGCAGCTCAGCCCTGGAGCGCCGTCACTGCTCAACCTCGTCGTCAGATGGTGCCGAACGGTGATCCTCGATCTCGATCTGCTCGGCGCTGCGGATCTTTACGGTGATCAAGGGATTGTTGTCCGGGCCATAGACGGTGATCGACTGCGGCCGAGTGGTCTCGCCCCGCCGGAACCGATCCTTCGCCCAGTTGATCACGCGTCCCAGCGTCTGCTCTGCCAGCGCATCGAATGCGTAGCTCGTGAGGCTTTCGAGTGCTTTCGTGCCCAAGTAGATGTAGAGGACCTCAAACCAGGTAACCCCACGTCGTCCCGGTTCCGGCGGCCTGTAGTTGAGGTGGCACTCGACACCGAGCGGTTGAAGGTCTCCAGCTAGGCGGGCTATCGCTCGCTTGCGGTCCTCGTGAAGGATCTCGGTACCGCCGATGCGAAAGGTTGCCGTGGGCATGCTGGCCTCCCCACCCTGACTGGTTCTGTTGGTCAGTCTTCACCCCGGAGCGGTTCGCTGGAGCCACTTTCCTTAACCAACCACTCTCCCCAGCTCCCATCCCGTCTGCCGTCGACCCACACACCGTGGAGCGGGCGTGGTCCCTGGCGTCCAGGTGGAGCGCGCCACTGTACGAACGACCTGGACGCCAGGGGCCGCGTCTGCTCGGCTCTGCCTGGGTCGATGGCAGGCGGGATGGGAGCTCCCCGCGCGCGCCACTCCGCGGCCGGCACTCGCAGACGGCGCCCCATCCATCTCGGAGCCTGAGCGCCCCCGCCGGAGGCACGTTCTGACCGTGGCCGCATCCTGCGGTGCTCGACTCATGGCCTCCGGTCCTATCCACACGTGGGCGCGCGTCGGCGCAGCGCGCGCGGAGCGGGCCGAAGGCAGGAGCGCAGCGCGGAGCGGAGCCGGGAAGCGCGCCCGGCGGAGCGGCAGCGCAGCCGGGTGCCTTGAACCCGTAGAGAAAGTTGTAACTCAGTCTGTTGGTCGGGGCTTGAACTCGTAGGCGCAGGCTGGCAGTTCGGCGCCCCCGCGGTGGGCGAGAGGAAGGAAGAGCGCCGGTCGGATGGCCCATGTGACCCGAGTGCTGGCCTGGATGATGGAAATGGTGCAGGGCTCGGCGCGCAAGAGGGCTCGTCTGGTCTGGATGCGGCCTTCGTATAGCCAGGTCCATGCCTCGTCGGAGGCGTGGGGGTCGAGTGCTGGAGAAATGGTGCGGAGTGCGACCGCGACCCATCTGTCGGCCTGGGGTCTGCTGCAGGGTTGGGTGACAGGTGTGGTTACGCGGCCTGGAGGGCCGGTGTGGTCATGACGGTCTCGAATTCGACGGGGGTCAGCCGGCCGAGCGAGGCTTGTCTGCGGCGTCGGTGGTAGGTCTTCTCGATCCAGGTCACGATCGCGATCCGCAGTTCCTGACGGGTGGCCCACTGCCGGCGGTCGAGGACGTTCTTCTGCAGCAGGCTGAAGAAGGACTCCATGGCCGCGTTGTCGCCGGCCGCCCCGACCCTCCCTATCGAACCGGTCATTTGGTGGCCGTTGAGCGCCCGGACGAACTTCCGGGACCGGAACTGCGATCCGCGATCGCTGTGCAGAATGCACCCGGCGACGTGGTTACGGCGGGCCACGGCGTTGTCCAGCGCGGCGACGGCAAGACGGGACTTCATCCGCGCGTCGATCGAGTAGCCCACGATCCTCTTGCTGAAGACGTCCTTGACCGCGCAGAGATACAACTTCCCTTCCCCTGTGGGATGTTCGGTGATGTCGGTGAGCCACAGCCGGTTCGGACCGGTCGCGGTGAAGTCACGGCGGACGAGGTCGTCGTGCACCGGAGGACCGGCCTTCTTGGTCCGGCCGCGTTTCTTCCCGAAGACGCTCCACCAACGGTTGTCCCGGCAGATCCGCCACGCGGTCCGGTCCGCCATGCCAGCCCCCAAGCCGCGTGCTTCGTCGGCCAGGAAGCGGTAGCCGAACTCCGGGTCCTCGCGGTGGGCGTCGAACAACGCGTTGGCTCGAGCGGCTTCTTCGAACTCGGCACCGGTCACCGGCTTGTCGAGCCAGCGGTAGTAGGGCTGTCTGGCGAGCTTCAGGACCCGGCACGTCACCGTGACGGGCACCCCGTCCACGGCCAGCTCTTTCACGAGCGGGTAGATCCTTTTCCCGGGAGATTCGCCTGCGACAGGTAGGCCGCGGCCCGGCGCAGGACCTCGTTCTCCTGCTCCAGCAGCTTGATCCGCCGACGTGCTTCGCGTACGTCACCGTGACGGGCACCCCGTCCACGGCCAGCTCTTTCACGAGCGGGTAGATCCTTTTCCCGGGAGATTCGCCTGCGACAGGTAGGCCGCGGCCCGGCGCAGGACCTCGTTCTCCTGCTCCAGCAGCTTGATCCGCCGACGTGCTTCGCGTAGTTCCGCGTTGTCCTGGCTGGACGTTCCGGGCTTTGTCCCGTCGTCGATGTCCGCGCGGCGCATCCACTTCCACAGCGTCATCGCGTGTACTCCGAAGTCGGCGGCCACCTGCTCGACCGTCACGCCCGGGCCGCGGTTCCTCGCGACCCGTACGACATCCTCGCGGAACTCTTCCGGATAAGGCTTGGGCACAGCGACATCCTTCCCACCCGCCCCGCAGGGCAAGCCAGTTCAGATGTCACCCGATCGTGCAGCAGACCCCTGCGGTGCCGAGTAGGCGTCGAAGGATGCCAGGAGTGCCGGCGGCCGCTCGTCGCTGAGATCTTCCGTCCAGCATTCGCACCAGTAGCCGGGAACGGGGCCCTTCACGATGCCGTTCCTCGGAGGTTGGCCACGAGTACGTAGCGGGTGCTGTCGTCGTACAGGGTGAGCTGGTAGGCCGTTCCGGTGGCCAGGTACGCGAGGGCTCGTTCTTGCTCCGGTTCGTCGCTGAGCCAGTGGCGGCCTGGCCTGGCGTATGCGGTGTCGAGCTGGTCCGTGATGTGGCTCGTGCGCTCCCGGAGCCAGCGCAATGCCAGGCGGGGGCTTGCGGCGCGGTGCGATCCCAGTGAGATGGATCGGATCTCGTGCAGGGGGTAGGCGGCAGCCCAGCATCGGTATGAGGCGTGCTGTCCGCCTGCGGTCGACTCTTCAGCCCTGGTCGACGTCAGCACGGGCGTCCTCCTGGCCTGGGCTGCGTGAAGAGTTCCGCGGTGACCGTGTAGCCGCCGTGGCTGTCGTGGACGACGACCCGGTGTGCGATCGCGCTGACCATCCCTAAGCCTCTGCCGTGCACGGCGTCCTCCCCGGGGTGCTCGACCTTCGGGGCGGAGTCCGTCCCGCCGTCGTCCGTGACCGACAGCGCGATCACCTGCGGTGAGACAGCGAGCGCCAGGTGGAAGCGGCCGGATGCCTGGCCGCTCGCCGTGTGCAGGATCGCGTTCGCGCTCAGCTCGCTGACGATCAGCTCGGCGTCGTCGGCCAGGGGTGAGCCGCGCAGGATGTCCCGCGTCCAGCGGCGGGCCCGGCTGACCTCTTCCGGAAAACCTGGGCAAGTGAGTCCCCAAGTCCGAATTTGACTCGTATACTCGTGCATACAAGTTCCTTCGTGCTGATAGGCCGCCATGTGCAGCGGGTTCGGGCTAGACGAGTTTCACGCCGTCGTGGGCGCGGATAGCGGGCGGAGACGCCGCGTCCATGGCGTCCAGGACGCGAATCGCGTACGCCTCGTCGGCAAGCTCGGTGACCTCTTCACGGGTGACCCAACGCAGTGCGCGGGTCTCGTCACCCGTGGTGGGGCTGCCGTCGGCGGCCTCGCAGCGGAAGACCAGCGAGACGATCAAGCCCTTCATGTTCTTGTAGACGCCGGTCAGGGTCGCGGGAAGCGCGATCTTGATTCCGGTCTCTTCGAGGACTTCGCGCTGGAGAGCTTCGGGGATGGTCTCCTCGCGTTCGAGGACTCCGCCCGGGGGCTCCCAGTGGCCGTTGTCACGGCGCTGGATCAAGAGGGCCCGGCCCTGGTCGTCGATGACGACTCCGGCAACGCTCACGGAGTGCGGACGGTCAGTGGTCACGTTCCTCTGCCCTCTCGGATGGCTAGGCTCTCCACCGTAGCAACAAGACTCAGCCACTCGTCTAGATACCTAAAGGAGTACTCGTGAGCCCTCTCCCTTCCGGCCTCCTCGGCGATCTCGACCCTACGAGCGATCGTGCGGTCTTCAGGCAGATCGCCGACCAGCTGCGCGAGGCCATTGACCGCGGGCGATTCAAGGAGGGCGACAAGCTGCCCTCCGAAGCTGACCTTGTCGAGCACTACGGCGTTTCCCGTATGACGGTCCGGAACTCCTTCTCCATCCTCCAGGGCGAGGGCCTGGTGCACGCCGAGCACGGCAAGGGCGTGTTCGTGCGACCACGGCCGCCCGTGCGGCGTCTGGCCTCCGACCGGTTCGCCCGGCGACACAGGGAGCAGGGGAAGTCCGCGTTCATCGTGGAGGCCAACGCCGCCGGCAGTCACCCGCAGGTCGACAGCCTGGAGGTCAAGGAGGAGAAGGCCAGCCAAGACGTCTCCGCCCGCCTCGGCTCCGTCCGGCGGGTACTCGCCCGTCGGCGCCGGTACCTGCTCGACGGACGGCCGGTCGAGTTCGCCACGTCGTATCTGCCGCTCGACATCGCACGCGGTACGCCGATCGCCGAGCCCAACCCCGGCCCCGGCGGCATCTACGCCCGTCTCGAAGAGCTGGGTCACCGGCTCGACCACTTCGAAGAGGAGATCCGGGCTCGTATGCCCTCGCCTGCTGAGGTCAAGACGCTCCGGCTGGCCTCCGGCGTGCCGGTCATCCACCTGATCCGGACCGCCTTCGACACCGAGGGGCGGGCCGTGGAGGTCTGCGACACGGTGATGGCGGCGGACGCGTATGTCCTGTCGTACCAGCTCCCGGCGACGTGATCGCGTGAGCGACGGTGGTGCGCGGGACTGCTTCCTCGAACTCGTACACCCCAACACGCTTACTCGTATAGACGAGTGGGCAAGTTGTGTGGCAAGGTAGTCGCGCGATCCCGGAGATCGGGTCCGCACAACGCATCATGTATAGACGAGTAGATAGGAGTGTGCCTTGCGCACCATCCGTGTGGAGACCTCGGCCGCAACGATCCTGCTGACCGAGGCGCCCGAGCCCAAGGTCCGCGACCGGCAGACCGGCGAGATCGCCAAGGACGCGAACAGCGGTGAGGCGCTGATGACGATCGGCGTCGTCTACATCGAGGACGGCGAGTCGTCGCTGATCAAGGTCACCGTCCCGGAGGGCGGCATCTCGGAAGGGCTGACCCTGGGGGCGCCGGTCTCGCTGCCGGGACTGGTGGCCCGGCCGTGGGAGAGCGTCTTCAACGGGCAGCAGCGGCACGGCATCGCGTTCCGCGCCGCCGCCGTGACTCCGGCCGCGTTCCCGGCCGCATCGGGGGCCGCTGCCTGATGACCAACCTGACGACGCTTCTGGAGGTGGGTGGTCCTGTCGCCGCGCTTGGCGGCGGGGCCGCCTACGCCCGGGCCCGACACCCGGGCGTCTACTGGTCCACGATCGGTCTGCCGATATCAACGGTCCGACTGCTCAGCTCGTACAGCTCTGTCATGGAGGCGTGCGGGCTGACCGTGGCGCCGTCCCGGTTGCGGGTCCTCGCGGTCAAGGCCACCACCCGGCGGGAGGTCCGTCCCGTTCCGCCGCGTCGGGGGATCATCCGGCCCACGTCGACCGGGCTGCGGCTTCGGCTGAGGCTCGCTCCGGGACAGGAACCCGCCGATGTCGCCGCCTCGGCTGAACGGCTGCGGCACGCCTGGGGAGTGCATGCCGTCTACGTGACGACCATCAAGCCGGGCGTGGTCGAACTGCGGCTCGTCGGCTTCGACGTCCTGCGCAAGGTCCGGATGCCCCGCAAGGTCGAGGAAGGGTTCCTCAAGGTGCCGGTGGCACTGCGGGAGGATGCCACACCATTCGTGCGCGACTACCGGACCATCCCGCACCAACTGACCCTTGGGGCCACGCTGTCGGGCAAGTCCATGTATCTGCGTCACCTGATCGCCGGACTCGCCCGGCAACCGGTCGCCCTGGTCGGCGTCGACTGCAAGCGGGGTGTGGAGCTGGCGCCGTTCGCCGCGCGGCTCTCGGCCCTGGCCACCGACCCTGAACAAGCGGCCGAACTGCTGCCCGCGCTCGTCAAGGAGATGGAAGACCGATACGACCTGATCAAGGCCCGGCAGGGCATTGCGCCGGACACTCCGGAGGAGGAGATCACCTCGGACATCTGGGGACTGCCCGAGAGCGAACGCCCAGTTCCAATTGTGCTGTTCGTGGACGAGGTAGCCGAACTGTTCCTCGTCGCCACGAAGAAGGAGGAAGAACGGCGCGACGATATGGTCACCCAGCTCATCCGTCTCGCCCAGCTCGGCCGCGCCGCCGGCATCTATCTGGAAGTGTGCGGGCAGCGCTTCGGCGCCGAACTGGGTAAGGGCGCCACGATGCTCCGGGCCCAGTTGACCGGCCGTGTCTGCCACCGTGTGAACGATGAGGCGTCGGCCAAGATGGCGCTCGGCGACATCGCACCCGAGGCGGTCATGGCTGCCTGCGCCATCGCCCCCGAGCGCCCCGGCCTGGCCGTTGCGGGAGACACCTCCGGTGGCTGGTCCCGCATCCGCACGCCGTATCTCTCCCTCGGCGACGCCGCCGAGATGTGCCAGGACTCGGCCCACCTCGTGCCTGACGTGCCCTCCCTCAAGCCGTTCCGGCCTTACGTGCCCGCGCGACCGGTCGAGAAGGCGGCTCCGGCTGCCCGGCCGCTCCCGGTGACCGACTGACCTTCCCACCTGTCCCGCCCTCGGTCGGCGTGACCGCCTCACGCCAAGTCCCTACCCCTCCCATGCCTGAACCCGGAAGGAGCCGCATCGTGCGCGCCCAATTGGCCCGCGTGGACGCGGTGCTCGTCCAGGCGGTCATTGCCGCAGCGCTGTCCTTCGCCCACCTGCACGACATCGCCTCGGCGGCCGGGCAGGACGGTTGGAAAGCGTGGGCCTATCCCATCTCAGTTGACCTGCTGCTGGTCGCCGCCTGGCGTCGGCTGCGGGCCAGTGACGCGAAAGCGGCCGGGTGGTGCTGGTTCGTCATCGCGCTCGCCGCCTCCCTCGGCGCGAACGTCGCCACGGCCGGACTGCTCGACATGCACCAGGTGCCGGCCTGGCTGCGCATCCTCGTCGCGGGCTGGTCCGCGGTCGCCTTCCTCGGCGGAACCCTCCTCGCACACACCGCGCCGACGACGACGGATGAGCCCAATGCCGAGGCACCCAAGGACATTGAGAACCAGGAGGACGCGCCCGAAGCCTCGCCCGAACCTCCTGCGCAACCGGCTCCCGTAGAGCTACCGCCCGAGCGTCCCGCCGTGCCCGTCCCGGCCGCCCTCGTCGAACACGCCCGCAAGGTCGCCAACGAACACCGCACCCGCACCGGAACCCCTATCGACGTCCCCACCCTGCGCGCCCGGCTCGGCGTCCCCGCGCCCATGGCCGAAGCCATCGCCACCCACCTCACCCCTACAGGGAGCTGACCTGTGCCCCTCTTCAACTTCAACACCGCCTCTGACTACCTCGACGCGGCTCGCCAGATGGCCGTGAGCGGCCGGACGGCACTCGCTCGGCTCCTCGCCGAAGCCGCCGCCGAGCTCACCTCGGACCCCGCAGAAGCGGCCCGGATCCTCAACGACTTCCCCGCCACGAACCCGCGACTGGAGGACTGACAGTGACCGCGAACCGCCGCTTCCGCGACGTCACCCGCATCGGCCCCGTACAGGTCGGCACGTTCAACGACAGCAGGGGCCGTGAGAAGCACACCGCCGCCTGCACGGCTCCGCGCTGCGGCTTCTCCGCCGACTACGACAGCCGCGCCGCCGCCGAGCTGGCCGCCCGCACCCATCGCTGCCCCGTGCGCTGAAAGGAACGTCCCTTGACCGTCAGCCTGCCGCTCGTCTTCGTCCTCGGCCTGTTCGCCTGGGGAGCGGTCAAGTTCCTCGGCGTCCGCACATGGATCGTCGTCGTGATCGCCCTCTTCGGCTTCTGGCTCTCGCACACCTTCATGGCGCCCGCCATCAAATCCGGCACCCGCTCCGGCGTGGACGTCATAAACGGCACACATGACTAGACGAGTAGATGAGGAGAGCTTCGCTGTGTTCCTGCCCAAGTACCCCGACAACCCCACCCCGCCGCCAGCGCACACCCATACACCCGCCGATCCGGCACCCGTACGCCGAGCACTCCCGCCGATCTCCGTCAGCACCGGCGCGGTTGCCACCGTGGTCGCGGGCGGCGTGGTCCTCACCGCGCTCCTGGCCGCCGTCGCCGTCTCGGCCATCTCCGTGCACATAGCCGCCGTGGTCCTGCGCTCCCTGCTCCGCGAACACCACCGGCGCTGACCGGCGCCTGACACCCGGGGCGGCACGACACGACCAAGCATCCGCCGCCCCGGGGCCCATCCCTCTCGACCGAGCCAGTCAGAAGGAGACAGCCATCTTCACCCGCACCACCCCGCCCCCGCTCCCGGAACTCGCAAGGATGGCCCAGCACGGCACCCTGCCGGGTATCCTCCGGCAGCTCTCCGGGCTCGGCGGCTGCACCAACCCGATCCGCCTCGACGGCCACCGCACCGAGTACGACGTGGACACGCGTACCGGCGAGATCGGCCGCGTCCTCCAGCACCTCAACTCGTCGGCCCTCCCTGTCGGTCAGCTCCTGGTCCGCTGCAACAACCGCCGCACGACCCGCTGCCCGGCCTGCGCCGAGGTCTACCGCCGCGATACCTTCCACCTGATCACCTCCGGCCTGCGCGGCGGCAAGGGCGTCCCCGAACACGTCGCCGCACACCCGCGCGTCTTCGCCACCTTCACCGCCCCCAGCTTCGGCCCGGTGCACAACCGCCCGACCGGCCCGGCCGGCACCGTTCGCCCCTGCCGTTGCGGCGCCCTCCACGACCAGGACGACGCCGACCTCGGTACCCCGCTGGACCCGGACACGTACGACTACGAAGCGGCCGTTCTGTGGAACGCGCACGCCGGTGCGCTCTGGCGCCGCTTCTCGGTCTACCTGCGCCGAGAGGTCGCCAAGCGCGCGGGGCTGTCACAGCGGAGGTTCCGCGACCACGCGCGCGTGTCCTTCGCCAAGGTCGCCGAGTACCAGAAGCGCGGCGCCGTCCACTTCCACGCCGTCATCCGTCTCGACGGTCCCGGCGGCGGAGACACCCCGCCACCGGCCTGGGCGACCGCCGAGCTGCTGACGGACGCCATCCGCGCCGCCAACGCCAAAGTCCGCGTGGACGGGCCGGTCATCGACGGACGCGCGCACGCGTTCACCTTCGGCCGTCAGCTCGACGTCCGGACCATCCGTGGTGCCGACTTCAGCGGCGGCCAGGAGCTGACCGAGCGGGCCGTGGCCGCGTACATCGCCAAGTACGCCACCAAGGGCGCCGAGACAGCGACGGGCGCCCTCGACCGGCCGCTGAAGTTCGTCGCCGAGCTGGCCCAGCTCGACATCAGCGACCACGCCCGCCGCCTGATCCGGACTGCATGGACCCTTGGCGCACGCAAGGACCTCGAACACCTCCGCCTGCGCGCCTGGGCCCACATGCTCGGCTTCCGCGGCCACTTCTCCACCAAGTCCCGCCGCTACTCCACCACCCTCGGCGCCCTCCGCAACGCCCGAGCCGAATGGCGCCGAGCCCAAGCGGCGGCGGCCAACGGACCCGAGTCCGACACGACGTACGTCCTCGCGCACTGGGTCTTCGCCGGAACCGGCCTGTCGTCCGCCGAAGCCTGGCTTGCCGCATCCCTCGAACCCGCCCCCGGAACGGAAGGAGAGCCCACCCATGCATGACGACGAGCTGCTGACGGTGCCCGACGTGATGGCGCGGTTGAAGCTCGGCCGGTCCACGGTCTACGACCTGATCCGCTCTCGTCGCCTGCCCTCGATCACCATCGGCCGGTGCCGCCGTATCCCGGCACGGGCTGTCCGCGAGTACATCACCAACGAACTGGAGGCGGCTGCCTGATGGCCCAGCAACGCAAGCGGAACCCCAACGGCGCGGGCACCATCACCAAGCGCAAGGACGGCCGCTTTCAGTGCGCGGTCTACGTCCTCCAGCCGGACGGCACCCGTGCCCGCAAGTTCGCCTACGGCAAGACCTGGGCCGAGTGCGACGCCAAGCGCCGTGAGCTGCTCGACAAGGTGGACCAGGGCGTGCCCGTGCCCACCAAGTCGGCAAAGCTCTCCGAGTGGCTGCCGTACTGGCTGGACAACGTGATCAAGCCTCGGCGCAAGCTCAGCACGTACGACAAGTACGAGACGCACGTGCGGCTCTACCTGGTGCCTCTGCTTGGTGCCAAGCGGCTCGAATCTCTCGGCGTTGCCGATGTGCGCCGCTTCCTCGTCCGCCTGGAGAAGGAGACCACGGCGGCAACCGCCAAGGAGTCGCACCGAGTTCTCCGCTCGGCGCTGTCCTCGGCCTGCCGCGAGGAGCTGATCACGCGGAATGTCGCCAAGCTCGTCGAACCGCCTCGCACGGACACACGTGAGCTGAAGCCTTGGACGCTGGACGAAACGCTCGACTTCCTCGCCGCCTCCCGTAAGGACCCGCTTTACGCGGCCTTCGTGCTCGCCATCGCCATGGGCCTCCGCCGGGGAGAGATCGTCGGCCTCCGCTGGACTGACCTCGACCTGGACAACCGCGTCCTCTACGTCCGCCAGCAGACGCAGCGCCGCCGTGGTGTCCTCTACGACGACGACCCGAAGAGCCGCCGTCGCCGTGCTGTCCCGCTCCCTGCTCTCTGCATCGCGCCCCTGCGCTGGCACCGCATGCGGCAGGCAGCTGCCCGCGCGAAGGCGGGGGAGAAGTGGCAGGACTCCGACTACGTCTTCACCACCCGCACCGGCCGCCCGGTCGAGCCGCGCAACGTCTACCGCTCCTTCACCCGCATCGCCCAGTCCGCCGGCCTCCGTGTGATCCGGCTGCACGACGCGCGCCACGGCACGGCCACCCTCCTTACCGCGGCCGGGGTCGCTCCCCGGGTCGTGATGGAGATCCTCGGGCACTCCCAGATCAGCATCACCATGGACGTGTACACGCACGTCGTGCAGGACACCCAGCGCGAGGCCATGAGCCACATGGACCGCCTGCTCAGGAGACGCCCCGGTCGTCAGTAATCACCGGCGTTGATGTCAGAAGTAGATGTCAAAGGCCCCGGACCATGATCGGTCCGGGGCCCTTTCCCTTGTGCCCCCGGCAGGATTCGAACCTGCGACACCCGCTTTAGGAGAGCGGTGCTCTATCCCCTGAGCTACGAAGGCGCGAAGGCGGATCGTGGCCGTGTGGGCCACAGGCGTCAGCGTACCGGATCCGGGCGGTGGCAGGTGGGGGACGTCGGTGGTCAGGTCAGGGGGACGTGGGTGAAGCGGGAGGCCATGTGGAGGTCTGCCTCGATGCGGGTGGCCGCCGACCGCAGGGCCGGGAGGAGCTCCTCGACGCACTGCTCGCGTGTGTGGCTGGCCGCGTGCATCGCCACGTTCGCCGCGGCCACCACCGTGCCCGCTCGGTCACGGATCGGGACCGCGAGGGAGCGCAGGCCCTCTTCCAGTTCCTCGTCGACCAGGGCGTAGCCCTGGGCCGCCGTCTCGGCGAGGGCGCGGGACAGTGCCGCGGGGTCCGTCGTCGTCCGGGGGGTGAGCGGGGACACCGTGCCCAGGGCGCGCTCCGGCTCCGGTACGTCCGCCAGCAGGACCCGGCCCAGTGCCGTGGCGTACGCCGGCAGGCGCGTCCCCACCGTGATGTTCACGCTCATGATGCGGCTCGTGGCCGCCCGGGCCGTGTACTGGATCTCCTCGCCGGAGGGCGTCAGCACCGCGAGGGACGCCGACTCGTGGACGCGCGCGGCCAGGTCCTCCAGGTGCGGTTGCGCGATCCGGGGGAGCGACGTGCGGGACAGGGGAGGGAAGCCCAGGGACAGCAGCCGGGGAGTGAGCGTGAACGTATGGTTCTTCTCCTGCGTCACCAGGCCCAGATGCTCGTACGTGATCAGCGCCCTGCGCGCCGTCGCCCGCGCCAGCCCCGTCGCCTTGGCCACCTCCGCCAGTGTCAGGGCGGCCCTGCCCTCGCCGAAGGCCGTCAGCACGGTCAGACCGCGGGCCAGGGATTCGACGAACTCCCGGCCCAGTTCCTGTTTCGACGCGGCCGTCCAGGTCGCCAGGTCCGAGGGGGGCGGCGCCGGTTCCGGGGGCGGGGCCTCGCGCAGGTCCCGTTCCATTGCCGCGACCGTCGCCCTCAGGCGCGGCAGCAGTGTGTCGCGCAGGTCCTCGGCCGAGTGGCGGCTCGTGTTGCTCACCACGCTCGCCACGCACGCGATCCGGTCCGTGTCCGGGTCTCGTACGGGGACGGAGACGGCGACCAGGCCCGGTTCGATCAGCTGGTCGTCCAACGACCAGTCCTCGCGTAGGGCTTGTGCGGTGCGCTGCTCGAAGTCGCTCACCGAACCCGCCGACGCCCCCGAAGGCACCCGCGGCGGTATGGCCGGAAAGCTCCTGTCCTCCGGGTCCGCCGCCCGCCGGTCGCGCCACCGCCGCCAGTCCTTGTCCGTCCACTCCGTCGCGAACAGCGGGCCCGGCGCGGTGCGCTCCGCGGGGAGCAGGTCGCCGATGCGGAAGCTCAGGGACATCGCCCGGCGCCGGGCCGCCTGGTGGATGAAGCGGATGCCGTCCCGGTCGCCGACCGCCAGCGACACCGACTCGTCCAGCTCGTCGGCGAGGGCGTCGGCGCGCGCGTCGAGCAGCGCCGGAAGGCGCAGGGCGGCCAGATAGGCGTTGCCCAGTTCCATCAGGCGGGGCGTGAGCACGGCGTCCCGGCCGTCGAGACGGACGTACCCCATGCGGGCGAGCGTCGCCGCGATCCGGTCCACCGTGGAGCGTGCGAGGCCCGTGGCCCGCTCCAGGCCGCTCAGGCTCAGCGTTCCGCCGGCCTCCGTCAGCTGCTGCAGCACCGCGACGCCCCGCATCAGCGGGGTGACCGCCTCGGCGGGTACGGCCGGTGCGGCCGGTTGCTCGGGGGAGTCGGCGCCGGCAGCCCCGTGGGCATCCGTCGTGGTGTTCGAGGGCATCGGTTCTCCGGTACGGCGGTCGCAGCAGGCCTACGGTAATCCCGGGCGGCCCCTGCCAGCGGCCGGAACCGGCCCCTCGCCGGGTCGTACGGCTCTCGCCCCACCCCCGTGTCGCCCGCACCCACCCAACCCACCCCTTCCCCCCAGTGTCCCCCGCACTCCCATCCCCGCATCCCCCGCGCCCCCTGCGCCCGCATCACCCGCACCCCCGCGTCCCCCACCCCCCTACGCCCTACCCCCGCGTCACCCGCACCCGGTAGTTCCCCGCGAGGTCCGCACTCGTCACGTCGATCCGGATTCCGGACCGCGGGTCCTTGAAGGACTCGCCCGGCGCGAAGGGCGCGTCGGAAAGCTCCGCGTGGACGTTCGGGCTGCGGGTGCAGCCGCCGGAGTTGCGGTGGGCGTCGTAGACCGTGATCGGGCCGCGGCCGGTGTCGATGTCCGCGTCGACCTTGTAGATCAGGACGCCCGGTTGGCACACGGTCTCGTCGTTGCCCCCGCGGGTGCGCAGTTCGACGGCGTACCCCGTACGGCCGTCGACGGGGACGAAGACGAGCTTGGGACCGCCCGCGCGCTCCAGCGGGGTCAGCGTGTACTCCTTCGGTCCCCGGGCCGCCGCACAGCTCACCTGCGAGGCGTCCAGCCAGCCCAGCTTCCACTTGTGCCAGCCGAGCAGGTCGTTGTTGGCCCCCCAGTCCTCGCTCATGATGTCCCAGTGGCCGACCGCGCCGCCGCCCTCCTGGGTGTACAGGTCGGGCAGGCCGAAGACGTGGCCGTTCTCGTGGGGCAGGACCCGGTAGCCGGTGCGGGCGTAGGAGCCGGAGCCGTCGTCCTGGCGGGAGTAGACGAAGGACGCGTTCGCCACCGAGATGCCGTCGGCGACCGGGGCCTCCGTGTTGCCCGCGAACGTCACCGACAGGACCGTGTCCAGCGCGGACGGGCCCGCGTTCGGGGTCATCAGCACGTTCAGCAGGTCGTAGTCCTGGAAGTCCACCGTCGGGTCGGCGGCCGCCACGATGTCCTGGACCAGCCGGCGATAGCCGGGGTCGAAGGGGGCGCCGCGCTCTATGCCGTACGCCTTGAAGGGCTTGGGCATGCGCAGCCACTGCGGGATCGGGGTCTCGGGGCGGTAGTCCAGCCGGCCGTAGGAGGCGGTGCGGAACCACTCCTGGGTCTGCGGGAAGAACTCGTGGTAGCGGTCGAGGGCGCTGCCCTGGCCGGGCGCGTCGGAGAAGTCGACCATCACGGTCAGGGCGTGGACGGTGCCGGTGGAGCGGGCGTAGGCGCCCGGGGTCGGCATGCCCTCCGACATCTGCACGGCCGGGGCGCCGCTGATCATGCAAGGGTTGAGGGCGGGGGAGCGGGCCAGGGCGGTCGATCCCGGGTCGGCCCGCGTGAAGCCGGCCGTGAGGTGCCCCGTCCCCGCCGAGGTGCTGACCGCGAGGGTCAGTGCGGCCACGGACGCGAGGGCTGCCGCACGGCGCTTGCGTATCCGGCGGCGGGTCGGCTGCGGCTGCATGCGTGGACCTTTCGCTCCAGGCAGCCGCCGGTCTCTGGCTGCACCCTTTCGATCACCCTGTGTCGACGGGGCGTTGGGCGCGCGCTGGAGCCGACCGATCGTGGGACCCTCGGCCCGGAAGGGTGTGACTCAGGTCACAGGGAATCTTTTCGGGGGTGGGAAATAAACGGGGATCCTTTCCCCGTTTAGCCCTGTGTCCGAGCGAAACGGGGACTCCTTCCCCGGATCGCGAGAGCAGAGCAACGACAGTCGACCGACACCAGGAGTACGTCGTGCAGACCGCGACCCCCGCGCAACGCAAGGTGGCCCGGCCGCGCGCCGACGCCCTGCGCAACCGGGAGCGGATCACCGCCGCCGCCCGGGAGATGTTCGTCGAGTACGGCCCCGACGTGCCGTTCGACGAGATCGCCCGCCGGGCCGGTGTCGGCAACGCCACGGTGTACCGCAACTTCCCGGACCGCGACGCCCTCGTCCGCGAGGTCGTCTGCTCCGTTATGGACCGTACGGTGCAGGCGGCCGAGCAGGCGCTCGCGGAGACCGGCGACGCCTTCGATGCCCTGGAGCGCTTCGTGCACGCCGCCGCCGACGAGCGGATCAGCGCGCTGTGCCCGATGGTCGCCAGAACCTTCGACCAGCACCACCCCGATCTGGAAGCCGCACGCGAGCGGATCGAGCACCTCGTCGAGGAGGTCATGGACCGGGCCAAGGCGGCCGGCCAGCTCCGCCCCGACGTGGGCGTCGGCGACGTCATGGTCGCCGTGGCCCAGCTCTCCCGGCCCCCGGCCGGCACGGGCTGCGGCAGCATCGACCGCTTCGTCCACCGACACCTGCAGCTGTTCCTGGACGGGCTGCGGGCCCCGGCCCGCTCCGTCCTGCCGGGCACGGCCGCGACCATGGAGGACCTGCGCCAATCCTGAACCACTACGTCCCTGAGCCACTGCGTCAGTGAGTCGCTGAGTCGCTGAGTCACTGAGCAACCGAGCCACGGAACACGGAGCAACCGAGCCACGGAGCAACCAAGCCACTGAGCCAGCCCACTGAGTGGCGAGTCGCTCCGTCATGAGCCACTGAGTCAGTGAGTCGCTGCGTCACTGGGCCACGGCGTCAGTGAGTCGCTGCGTCACTGAGCCACGGCGTCAGTGAGTCGCTGCGTCACTGAGTCCACCCGTCCGAACCGACGACAGACTTCACGGCCGTCACCGCCGACGCGCCGTCCCTTGTTCTCACCCTTTTTCCGTCACGAAGTCCCGAAGTGGGTACCCCCATGTCTGAAACAGCCTCGAAGGCTTACGGCGCTCCCGACGCGGGCCGCTGGAAAGCCCTTGTCTTCATCGCGCTCGCGCAGCTGATGGTCGTCCTGGACGCGACCATCGTGAACATCGCCCTGCCCTCCGCCCAGCAGGACCTCGGCATCTCCGACGGCAACCGGCAGTGGGTCGTCACGGCCTACGCCCTGGCCTTCGGCGGTCTGCTGCTGTTCGGCGGCCGCATCGCCGACCTGTGGGGCCGCAAGCGCGCCTTCGTCATCGGGCTGACCGGCTTCGCCGCGGCCTCCGCGCTCGGCGGCGCGGCCACGACCGGCGCGATGATGTTCGGCGCCCGTGCCCTGCAGGGCGTCTTCGGCGCCCTCCTCGCCCCCGCCGCGCTCTCCCTGCTCGCCGTGATGTTCACGGACGCCAAGGAGCGCGCCAAGGCGTTCGGCATCTACGGTGCGATCGCCGGTGGCGGCGGCGCCGTTGGCTTCATCCTCGGCGGCGTGCTGACCGAGTACCAAGACTGGCGCTGGACGTTCTTCGTCAACATCCCGTTCGCGATCGTCGCGGCCGCCGGCGCCTACTTCGTCATCCGGGAGCCGGAGGGCGGCCGCAACCGCTCCCCGCTCGACATCCCCGGTGTGCTGCTGTCGACCCTCGGTCTGGTCTCCCTGGTCTACGGCTTCACCCGCGCCGAGTCCGACGGCTGGGGCGACTCCGTGACCGTCTCCCTCTTCGTCGCGTCGGCCGTTCTCCTGCTGGCCTTCGTCCTCACCGAGGCCCGGGTCAAGGCCCCGCTGCTGCCGCTGCGCGTGGTCACCGACCGCAACCGCGGCGGCGTCTACCTCTCCCTCGGCCTCGCGATCATCGCGATGTTCGGCACGTTCCTGTTCCTGACCTACTACCTGCAGGTCGTCAAGGGCTACTCGCCGATCAGGACCGGTTTCGCCTTCCTGCCGATGATCGCGGGCATGATCACCGGTTCCACCCAGATCGGCACCCGGCTGATGACCCGCGTCGCGCCGCGGCTGCTGATGGGCCCGGGCTTCCTGGTCGCCGCGGCCGGCATGTTCCTGTTGACGCAGCTCGAGATCGGCTCGTCGTACGCCTCGCTCGTGCTGCCGTCGATGCTGCTGCTCGGCCTCGGCATGGGTACGGCGTTCATGCCGGCCATGTCCCTGGCCACCCAGGGCGTCGAGCCGCGCGACGCCGGTGTGGCCTCCGCGATGGTCAACACCTCGCAGCAGGTGGGCGGCGCCATCGGCACGGCACTGCTGAACACGATCGCCGCCTCCGCGACGACCGCGTACATCAAGGACCACATCGCGACCGCCACGACCAAGCCGCAGCGGCAGCTGGTCCAGCTGGAGGGCATGGTGCACGGCTACACCAACGCCATCTGGTTCGCCGTCGGCATCCTGGTCCTCGCCGCGGTGATCGCGGTGACCTTCGTGAGCGCCGGCCGCCCGGGCAGCACCACCGTCACGGGCTCCGGCTCCGGCGAGGGCGTCGAGGACGAGGTGGCGGTGCCGGTCGTCGCCCACTGACGCTCCCGGCGTACTCCTTCGGGCCACCGCGTACGTCCAGGAGGGGCGGGAACGCCCTACGGATGTACGCCCCCAGGACCTGCCCCGGCTCCCGCTCAGCGGAGCCAGGGCAGGTCCGCGCCTGCTTCGTTCGGCTGGAGTCCCTCGGCGACCATCTGCATGATCTCGCCGAGGGACTTCTGCTGTTCGGGGGTGAGCCGGTCGAACAGCGCCTGGCGTACGGCGGCCACATGACCGGGCGCGGTGCGCCGCAGCACGTCGTAGCCCTGGTCGGTCAGCACCGCGAACTGGCCCCGCTTGTCGGAGGGACAGTCCTCGCGGCGGACCCAGCCGTTCTTCTCCAGGCGAGCGATCGCGTGCGAGAGGCGGGAGCGGGTGATCTTGGCGTTCATGGCCAGTTCGGTCATCCGCAGCCGGCGGCGCGGGGCCTCGGCGAGCTGGACGAGGAGGCCGTAGTAGATGTGGGGCATGCCCGCGTCGCGCTGCAGCTGACGGTCGAGGTGGTCCTCGAGGAGGGTGGTGGCGTGCAGGTAGGAGCGCCAGACGCGCTGCTCCTCGGCGGTGAGCCAGCGGTGGGCCTCGGCGGGAGCGGAGTGGGGTGCGGATGCGGGTGCGGGTGCCGTGTTCATGCATTCCACTGTACGAGCCTGCTCCTTGAATATTAAACAAAACGGACGTACTCTCGTGAGGACAAAGCTTTAGAGTTCAAGCAATAGATCCGCAGGGAGTCGCCGCCATGTCCGCCGCCACCCAGGAGCGCATGCCCACCCTCTACCTCAGCCACGGCGCCCCGCCGCTCGCCGACGATCCCGTCTGGCCCGGCGAACTCGCCGCCTGGTCCGCCGCCCTGCCCCGCCCCAGGGCGATCCTCATGGTCTCCGCCCACTGGGAGGAGGCCCCGCTCGCCCTGGGCGCCACCGAGACAGTCCCCCTCGTCTACGACTTCTGGGGCTTCCCGGAGCACTACTACCAGGTGAAGTACGCCGCCCCCGGTGCCCCCGAACTCGCCGCGAGCGTACGGAAGTTGCTGCGCGCCCCGGGCATGCCGGTGCAGGACATCCCCGACCGCGGCCTCGACCACGGTGCCTATGTCCCGCTCGTCGAGATGTTCCCCGCCGCCGACATCCCCGTCCTGCAGATCTCCATGCCGACCCTGGACCCGGTGAAGCTCATGGAGATCGGCCGCAGGCTGGCGCCGCTGCGCGACGAGGGCGTGCTGATCGTCGGCTCCGGCTTCTTCACTCACAACCTGGCCGCCCTGCGCCACGCCGGCCAGGGGGTGCCGAGTTGGTCGTCGGAGTTCGACGACTGGGGCCGGCGCGCCCTGGAGGCCCGCGACTGGGACGCGCTGCTGGACTTCCTGAACAAGGCCCCGGCCGGCCGGTACGCCCACCCGCGCACCGAGCACTTCGCCCCGCTGTTCGTGACCATGGGTGCGGCGGAGGCCGGCGGCGAGCTGGACGCGCAGAAGTCCGTGATCGAGGGCTTCTGGATGGGAATGGCGAAGCGGTCGCTGCAGTTCGGCTGAGACGTGCGCGCGCGGGATGCGTAAGACCTGGGTGTGGAGAGTCTGGGAATCTCCTGAGAGTCCGGGTTTGCGGCAACCTTCCGCCGGTACGCCCCGTCATTGAGGGTGGGAGATCGGCCGAGGGCGACGCTCTCCCGCGGTGGGGACGGCGGTGTCGAGTGTGACGGGCGTCTCATGTACGGAGTGGTCGCGGGGGACCGTGAGGACCTGTGGGGGCTCTCGACTCCCGCCCTGACCTGCGACTCCGTAGGTGTCGACGGCAACGCACGGCGACCTGCGGCGCCACAGGGTACTGCATGATCAGAAAAATTGGGGGGCGGGTTGGGAATTCTGTCCGGATTCCAGTCGTTGTTTCCGTCGGACGCGGGGCACCCGAGGAGAGTCCCGAGGAGAGTGCCAAGCGTCCCAAGGACCGCCCGCTGACCCACCATCGCAAGGGAGCACGCATGGCAACCCGTGCCGTCGCCCGTCGTCAGTCCGCCAACGGCGAGACGGTCGACGTGGCAAGCAGTGTTCGCGCCCATGACGGCGAGATCGCCGATCGCGACCTGGTCGGCATGTACCTCGACGAGATCGCGCGTACACCGCTGCTCGACGCCGCCAAGGAGGTCGAGCTGTCCCAGATCATCGAGGCGGGTGTGTTCGCTCGGCAGATCCTCGACGGGTTCGAGGAGTCCAGGACGGACGCCACCCGCGAGGAGCTCGAAAGCCTGGTCGCCGAGGGAGAGCGGGCCAAGGACGTCTTCATCCGCTCCAACCTCCGCCTGGTCGTCGCCGTCGCCCGGCGCTACCCGCGCAGCGGCCTGCCCCTGCTCGACCTGATCCAGGAGGGCAACGCCGGCCTGGTGCGCGCGGTGGAGAAGTTCGACTACCGCAAGGGCTTCAAGTTCTCGACGTACGCCACCTGGTGGATCCGCCAGGCGATCACGCGGTCGATAGCCGACCAGTCCCGCACGATCCGCCTGCCCGTCCACCTTGTGGAGGAGCTGGGCCGCATCCGCCGCGTCCAGCGAGAGTTCAACCGGGAGCACGGACGGGAACCGGAGCCCGTGGAGATCGCCGCCGAGCTCGGCTCGACGCCGGAGCGCATCTCGGACGTCCTCGACTGGGCGCGCGACCCGGTCTCGCTGAACATGCCGGTGGACGACGAGGGCGAGACCCAGTTCGGCGACCTCCTGGAGGACACCTCCGCGGTGTCGCCCGAGCAGTCGGTGCTGACGCTGCTGCGCAGCGAGGAGCTCGACGACCTGATCAGCCGCCTCGACCAGCGCACGGCCTCCATCATCAAGATGCGGTACGGCATCGAGGACGGCCGCGAGCGCACGCTGACCGAGGTCGGTAAGGAGCACGGTCTGACGCGCGAGCGCATCCGCCAGATCGAGAAGCACGCACTGCTGGAACTGAAGAAGCTGGCCCGCGACACCGGCTTCGACGCGGCGGCGTGACGCGACCGCGTACGCCCGGTGGCGAAAGCCCGCGCAAACATGGCGATGTACCGCCGCTTCAATCGACGGGGCCCTGGGAACAAACCTTCAGGGCCCAGGAGTTCGACTCCGGGGCCATGTCCCCCGAGACTCCTTGAACCACGTCCCGACGCAATCCCCCCGGCGCCGGGACTCTCCCCGAGCCGGGCTTCGGCGCCTTTCCCCCGAGCGCCGGAGCCCGGCTCCGCTTTGCCTGCGTTCCTTTTTGCCTGCCCTCCGCGTTGCTTGCGCTCCGCGTTGCTTGCGCTCCGCGTGGGTGGGCGGTGGCCAGTCCGATGCCGAACCCGGCCGCGAGCTGTGCGAACGTGTGGCCGCAGCGCAGATGGGCCACTGCCGCCGGATCGGGACCCGGTGGCGACGGTTGACCTGCGGCCGCCAGGCGCTGATGAGCCTGATGTCGGCGGTCCGGCCGGGCAGCGCGCGGGGTTTGCTTGCGCTCCGCGTTGCTTGCGCTCCGCGCTCCGCGTTGCTTGCGCTCCGCGCTCCGCGTTGCTTGCGCTCCGCGTTGCTTGCGCTCCGCGCAGGCACGTGGAGAAGGCGGGGCACCCCGGACCTGAACCCCGGGGTGGCCCGCCAGATGGCAGATTGTGCCACAGAGGCATAGCCTGCCGATGTGAGCAGCTCCACCCCCGCCCGTAAGCAAACCCCCTCGACGACCTCCCTGACCGAGCGCCGCAAGGCCGCCACCCGCATGGAGATCGCCCGCGCGGCGGCCCGCCTCTTCGTCACCCAGGGCCTGCGCGCCACCCGCGCCGAGGACATCGCCCAGGCCGCCGGCATCGCCCCACGCACCTTCTACCGCTACTTCGCCACCAAGGAGGAGGCGGTCTCCCCCCTCTACACGGCGGGCGCCCAACGCTGGACGGAAGCGGTCCGCGCGGCCCCCGCCGACCTCCCCGTGCCCCAGGCCCTGGAGCACGCGGTACGCCACACCCTGACCCCCGGCCCCGGCGTCTCGGCGGCGTCCTGGGAGTGGGCCCGCACCTTGATCCGCCTGGCGGACACGAGTCCGGCAGTGCGCAAGGTGTGGGCGGGGGTGTGCCAGGCGTCGGAGCGGACGCTGGCGGAGGTGCTGGCAACTCGGGCCACGCAACGTGACGACAACGTTGCCGACGCGCCCCCCATCACCCCGGAACTCCGCTTCGCCGCCGCCGTGGCGAGTGCCGCAATCCGGGTGGCCGTCGAGGCCTGGGCAACCTCGGACGCCCAAGCCGACGGCCCCGACGGCCCAGCCGCACTCGCCCTGCGCAACCTCGCAGCCCTGCGGGACTTCACCTGGCAGACCGGGCCGGGCTGACAGCCGGCCGGGCCCCGATGATCCCCGCGGCCGCCGAGGGGGCACGCAGCCCGGTGCCGACGACGTGCCGCCCGCGCCTCCCTCGCCGCCCCTGGGGCTGCTCCAGGTCGGCCCGACCCACCGCGCACCCAAAGGCGCACCGGCCCAACCGCCGGAGGCAACCCACCCCCACGGCCACCCGGCACGCCCCCGTGGGCGCAGGCTCACCCGCCGGCGGCCCGCGTCAGCCGTGCGCCCAACTCCCTTGCGCACTCCACGAGTTCCTGCGGTTCCTCCACCGTGAACTCGCACCCCAGCATCGCCAGCCGGACCGCCAGCCACTGCACGGGGTCGCCGGTGGTCGCATGCAGGCGGCAGCCACGGCTGCCGAGCGGTTCGGGAGCGCCGAGCCACGCCGGCAACCGCCCCCCGACCACCTCGGCGGACTCCGCGAACGTCACCGTGAACGCGTACGTCTCCTGCCGCCGGTACACCGACTGCCGCAGATACTCCGCCGCACTCCCCGTCGGCAGTTCCCGCGGAGCGAACCGCGCCCCGGTCGCACACGGCTCGCTCACCCGGTCGACCCGAAACGTCCTCCAGTCCGCGCGGTCGAGGTCGTACGCCACGAGATACCAGCGCCGCCCGGTCGACACCAGCCGATACGGCTCGGTCAGGCGCCGCGTCTCGGTCCCGTCCCCGGCGCGGTACGAGAACCGCAACCGCTCCCGCGCCGCCACGGTGGACGCCATGACGGTCAGCGTCTCGGGCGCGATGCTCGCCCCGTCTCCACTGGTCAGCGGCGTCGTCGCGGCCTGAAGCGTGGAGACGCGGTGCCGCAGCCGGGACGGCAGCACCTGCTCCAGTTTCGCCAGGGCCCGCACGGACGCCTCGTCCAGCCCCTCGACCGCGTGCCCCGCCCCCGCACGCAGCCCGACCGCGATCGCCACCGCCTCCTCGTCGTCGAGCACGAGCGGCGGCATCGCCTTCCCCGCGACCAGCCGATAACCCCCGTCGGCCCCCTTGGTCGCCTGCACCGGATAGCCCAGCTCCCGCAACCGGTCGATGTCCCGCCGCACGGTACGACGGGACACCCCGAGCCGCTCGGCGAGCTCACCTCCGGGCCATTCGCGGGGCGTCTGCAGGAGGGAGAGGAGCTGAAGGAGCCGGGCCGGAGTGTCCGTCGTCATGAATCCGAGGATGCCGCAGAACTAGGACATGATCCGACCTAATGGGCTCCTAGCTTGAAGACATGACCTCCACCGAGACCGAGACCACGCCAACCCTCACCGCTGATCCGGCCGCAGCCGCCGCCGCTGATCCGGCCGCAGCCGAGGCTGCTCAGCGGGCCCCGGCCGAGGCTGCTCAGCGGGCCCCGGCCGAGGCTGCTCAGCGGGCCCCGGCCGAGGCTGCTCAGCGGGCCCCGGCCGAGGCTGCTCAGTGGGCCCCGGCCGAGGCTGCTCAGCCCGCCGCAGGCGACCGTCGCCGCTGGTTCGCCCTCGCCATCGTGATGACCGCGGCCTTCATGGACCTCGTGGACGTCACGATCGTCAACATCGCGATCCCCTCCATTCAGCGGGACGCCGGCGCGTCCTTCAGCCAGATCCAGTGGATCACCGCCGGTTACGCCCTCGCCTTCGCCGCCGGGCTGATCACCGGTGGACGTCTCGGCGACATCCACGGCCGCAAGCGGCTGTTCCTCGTCGGCATCGGAGGCTTCACGCTCGCCTCCGCCCTGTGCGGCTTCGCCGCCAACCCGGAGATGCTGGTCGCCTCCCGGATCCTGCAGGGCGGCATGGCGGCGATGATGGTCCCGCAGGTGCTGTCGATCGTGCACGCCACCTTTCCGGCGCACGAACGCGGCAAGGTCTTCGGCCTGTTCGGCGCGATCGTCGGCCTGGGCGCGGTCTCCGGCCCGCTGCTCGGCGCGCTGCTCACCGAATGGAACCTGTTCGGCCTCGAATGGCGCCCGATCTTCCTGATCAACCTCCCGGTCGGCATCGCGGCCTTCTTCCTCGGCAGCCGCTTCATCACCGAGTCCAAGGCCCCGCGGGCGCTGAAGCTGGACCTCGTGGGGGTCGCCCTCGTCACGCTGGGTCTGCTGATGCTGCTGTATCCGCTGACCCGGGGCCGGGAGCTGGGCTGGCCGCTGTGGGGCCATGCGTCGATGGCGGGCGCGCTCGTGGTCTTCGCGGCGCTGGTGGCGTACGAGAAGCGGAAGGCGGCCCGGGACGGGTCCCCGCTGGTCGAGCTGTCGTTGTTCCGGGTGAAGAGCTTCGCGGCGGGCATCGCCGTACAGACGGTCTTCGGCGTCGCGCTCGGCGTCTTCTTCCTCGTCTGGACGCTGTACATGCAGGTCGGGCTGGGCTGGAGCCCGCTGCGGGCGGGGCTGACCGGCGTCCCGTTCTCGATCGCGGTCTCCACGGCGGCCGGAATGTCCGTGCAGAAGCTGGTCCCGCGCTTCGGCCGCAAGGTGCTCCAGGCGGGCGCGCTGGTGATGGCGGCCGGCGTCCTGCTCTACATCTGGGAGTCCGAGCGGTACGGCCTCCGCATCGCCTCCTGGCAGATGGCGCTCCCGCTGGTCGTCATGGGCGCCGGCATGGGCCTGATCGTCGCCCCGCTGACGGACGCGGTGCTGTCGGAGGTGCCGCGCGAGCACTCGGGTTCGGCGTCGGGCCTGATCAACACCGTGCAGCAGATGGGCAACGCGCTGGGACTCGGCCTGGTGTCGGTGGTGTTCTTCGGCGTGATCGGCGACCGGCTGACTCCGGCCGAGGTGGGCCCGGCCTTCGTGCACGCCTTCCAGCACGCGCTGGGCTGGGTGGCCGCGGTGATGGGCCTGGTCTTCGTCCTGATGTCCGCCCTGCCGAAGCGGTCGGCGCAGCACGTGGAGGGCGCCGAGGACCAGTTCCCGGCCAAGGAGCGGGAACGCGAACTCGTGGCCTGAGCGCGAGCCGTCGAAGGGTCCGGTACCGGTCGAGGTGCCGGGCCCTTCGCCGTATCCGGGTCCATCCGGGTACTCGATGGTCGATGGCGGTCCGAGTGCCGTGCCGTCCCCGGACACCTCGGAGGTGACGGAAAGTCCGTTCATGCCCGATTGAAGTCCGAACCTGTTTACTTTCCAGAAATCCGGGCGTAGTCTCGAGTGAAACCACAAGTTCGGGCATCAGTCGGAGGCGAACGGACATGTACGCACCGGAGCGACAGCAGGAGATCCTCCGGCTCGCCCGTGACGGCGGCCGGGTGGACGTCGTGTCGCTCGCCGAGGAGTTCCAGGTGACGGCGGAGACGATCCGCCGGGACCTCAAGGCCCTCGACCGCGCCGGCCTGGTGCGCCGGGTGCACGGTGGTGCCATCCCGGTCGGCCGCCTCGACTTCGAGCCGGACCTCGCCGAGCGCGAGTCGACGGCCGCCGACGAGAAGGACCGCATCGCGAAGGCGGCCCTCGCGGAGCTGCCGGGCGAGGGCACGATGATCCTCGACGCCGGTTCGACGGTCGCCCGCCTGGCCGCCGCCCTGCCGCTGGAGGCGTCGCTCACCGTCGTCACGCACAGCCTGCCCATCGCGGCCCGCCTCGCGGACCACCCGGGCATGCAGCTCCACCTCGTCGGCGGCCGCGTACGGCACCGTACCCGCGCCGCCGTGGACGCCTGGGCACTGCGTGCCTACGGCGAGATCCGCGCCGACGTGCTGTTCGTCGCCGCCAACGGCTTCTCCGCCGAGCACGGTCTGACCACCCCCGACCTCGCCGAGGCCGCGGTGAAGCGCGCGGCGATCGCCGCCGCCCGCCGCGTGGTGCTGCTCGCCGACTCCACCAAGCACGGCCAGGAGCACTTCGCCCGCTTCGGCGGCCTGAGCGACGTGGACCTGCTGATCACCGACAGCGGGTTGAGCCCCGAAGACGCCGCCGCCATCGAGCGCGGCGGCACGGAAGTAGTGCGCGCATGATCCTCACCGTCACCCCCAACCCGTCCCTGGACCGCACCTACGAGGTCCCGTCGCTCGACCGTGGCGAGGTCATCCGGGCCACCGGCGAACGCATGGACCCGGGCGGCAAGGGCGTGAACGTCTCGCGCGCCGTCGCCGCCGCCGGGCGGCGCACGGTCGCCGTGCTGCCCCTGGGCGGTGCGCCGGGGGCGCTCGTCGCCGACCTGCTCGACGCGCAGGGCATCGAGGTCGCGCCGGTCCCGGTCGCCGGGGCCACCCGCTCGAACATCGCCCTCGCGGAGGCGGACGGCGTCCTGACCAAGATCAACGCGCCGGGCCCCGAACTCTCCGCGGGGGAGCAGGAGTTGCTCCTGGAGACCGTGCGGCGGCAGTCGCGCGACGCCGACTGGATCGCCTGCTGCGGCAGCCTCCCGCGGGGCCTGGCTCCGTCCTGGTACGCCGACCTGGTCGCGCGGGCGCACGCCGCGGGCGTACGCATCGCGCTGGACACCTCGGGGCCCGCGCTGCTGGAGGCGCTCCGCGAGGGCCCTGACGTGGTGAAGCCGAACGCCGAGGAGCTCGCCGAAGCCGTCGGGCGCCCCCTGGTGACGGTGGGCGACGCGGTGAAGGCGGCCGAGGAGCTGCGCGAGCGGGGCGCGCACGCCGTGCTCGCGAGCCTGGGCGCCGACGGGCAACTGCTGGTGGACGGCGCGGGCGCCTGGTTCGGCAGCGCGCACGTCGACGTCGTCCGCAGCAACGTCGGCGCGGGCGACTCCTCCCTCGCCGGCTTCCTGATCGCCGGCGGCAGCGGCCCGGAGGCTCTCGCCTCCGCCGTCGCGCACGGTGCAGCCGCCGTCCAGCTGCCGGGCAGCGTGATGCCGACGCCCGACGACCTGGACCCGGCAGCGGTGACGGTCACGGCCGAGGTGCCGGCCAACCGCGTGTTGAAGGAGCCGGTGTCATGACCGTTCGTGTTCGTACGACGTCTCACCGGGCGTTTCCCGAACCGGCGCCGAGGTTCCTCCAACCGGCCCGGAGGTGGCGAGGCCCCTCGTTACCCGCCACCTGTGGCCACGCCCCCCACACCCCCCGCACCCCCACACCCCCGCACCCCCACAGCACCCCCGTCCCCACTCCCGCCCACCCCACTCCCCGGGCGATACGCGTGCGAAGGAGCCCGCGATGAGCGACATGATCACCGCGGACCTGGTCGATCTCGACCTGTCCGCCGATACCAAGGAAGCGGCGGCGCGCGCCCTCGCCGAACGCATGGTGGCCCTGGGCCGGGTGACCGACCTGGAGGGCTTCCTCGCCGACGTGGCCGCACGTGAGGCGCAGATGCCGACCGGCCTCGACGGCGGCATCGGCATCCCGCACTGCCGCAGCGAGCACGTCACCGAGCCGACGCTCGCCTTCGGCCGCAGCGCCGCCGGCATCGACTTCGGCGCCGCGGACGGCCCTGCCGACCTGATCTTCCTGATCGCCGCGCCGGCCGGCGCCGACGACGCCCACCTGACGATCCTGTCGTCGCTGGCCCGGCAGCTGATGAACGCCGAGTTCACCTCCGCGCTGCGGTCGGTGGACGACGCGGCGGCCGCGGCCGCGCTGATCCGCGGGGACGAGGCCCCGGCGGCCGAGGGTGCCAAGGGTGCCGAGGGTGCCCAGGTGGCCGAGGGTGCCAAGGGCGCGTCGGGCGCCGCTGCCGGCGCGAAGGCGTCCGCGGGCGCCTCAGAAGACACCGCTGCGGCGTCGGGGGCGGCCTCCGCCGACGCCGCAGCGGGCAGCGCGGCCCCGGCGCCGGGCGCGACCGTCGCGGACGGGTCCGCCCCGGCGCCGGGCGCCCCGTCCGGTGCGTCCGGTGCGTCCGGCGAGCGTCCGTTCCGGATCGTCGTCGTCACCTCCTGCCCGACCGGCATCGCCCACACCTACATGGCGGCCGAGTCGCTGGAGAACGCGGGCCGTGAGGCGGGCGTCGAGGTCGCCGTCGAAACGCAGGGCTCGGCGGGCTACACCCGGCTCGACCCGGCCGTGATCGCGGCGGCGGACGGCGTGATCTTCGCGCACGACGTCCCCGTACGCGACAAGGACCGCTTCGCCGGGAAGCCGACCGTCGACGTCGGCGTGAAGGCGGGCATCAACCGCCCCGGCGAACTGATCGCCGAGGTGCGTCAGAAGGCCGCGCGCGGCGAGGTGACCGCGGCGGCGGCTCCCGGTGGCACGCCGGTCGAGCGGGCCGGCGACGCGGGCGAGGGCTACGGCACCAAGCTGCGCAAGTGGCTGATGTCCGGCGTCAGTTACATGGTCCCGTTCGTCGCGGCGGGCGGTCTGCTGATCGCCCTCGGCTTCGCGATCGGCGGCTACAAGATCAACAAGGCGCCGTCGGTCATGGACCACTTCATCTGGACCCAGGCCGACAGCTGGGCCGCGCTGCTCTTCCAGATCGGCGTGGTGTCCTTCGGCTTCCTGGTCCCGGTCCTGGCCGGCTACATCGCCTACGGCATGGCGGACCGCCCCGGCCTCGTGCCCGGCTTCGTCGGCGGCTCGATCGCCCTCACCATCAACGCGGGCTTCCTCGGCGGCCTGGTGGCCGGTCTGCTCGCCGGTGGTGTGGTGATGGCGATCCAGAAGGTGCAGATCCCCGCGGCGGTGCGCGGCATCATGCCGGTGGTGGTGATCCCGCTGATCGCCTCGGCGGTCGTCGGGTTCCTGATGTTCGTGGTGGTCGGCAAACCCATCGCCTCCGCGCAGAAGGGCCTGACCGACTGGCTCAACGGCCTCACCGGCACCAACGCCGTCCTGCTCGGCGCCCTGCTCGGCCTGATGATGTGCTTCGACCTCGGCGGCCCGGTCAACAAGGTCGCGTACACCTTCGCCACGGCCGGCATCGCGGTGTCCAACCCGAGCGACTCCGCGATGAAGATCATGGCCGCGGTGATGGCGGCGGGCATGGTCCCGCCGCTGGCGATGGCCCTGGCCACGACGGTCCGCGGCAAGCTGTTCACGCGGACCGAGCGCGAGAACGGCAAGGCCGCCTGGGTGCTGGGCGCCTCGTTCATCTCCGAGGGCGCGATCCCGTTCGCGGCGGCCGACCCGCTGCGCGTCATCCCGTCCTCGATGGTGGGCGGCGCGGTCACCGGTGCCCTGTCGATGGCCTTCGGCGCCACCCTGCGCGCCCCGCACGGCGGCATCTTCGTGGTCCCGCTGATCGGCAACCCGTTCCTCTACCTGATCGCCATCGCGTCGGGCGTCTGCGTGACGACGGCTCTGGTGGTCGCCCTCAAGGCCCTGCGCAAGCCGGCAACGGATGCGGCGGCCCAGGGGACGGGCGAGGGCCCGCAGGCCCCGACGGCGGACACGAAGCAGCCGGTGGCGGCGTGAGCGGCGCCTCGTCCCTTTAGAGTGCTGTGAGTTGTTCACGGCACCTGCGAGAGACATCACGGTCCGGGACTTTTGTCCCGGACCGTGATGTCGTACCGGAGAACATGCCCGAGCATGTCCCGACTCTCATGTGGATAGGCGTGGCCGTCCCCGCCGTGCTGACCGTTGCCTCCATGATCGTTCTGGCCCGCATCCGGCACCGTAGTCGGCTCGAGACCGCTCAGTGGCACCCCACCCCCGCCCTCCCGGCGCTCCCGACCCAGCCTTTGTCCGGCCCGCGACGGGAGTCGGTGGAGCTGACCCCGGCGGAGAGGGACGCGTTCGCGGGCCTGGTACGGCAGCTGAGCGACGGTCGGTAGGCCTACAGGGCGCAACAGGCCCACAGGGAGGCTCACAGGGCGCAACAGGCCCTCAGGGCGCAACAGTCTTTCAGGAGACCTGCGCCGCCCTGCGCTCCATCGCGTCCCGGGCCGCGTCCTCCGTCGTGTACACCTCGCACATGTGGCGTCCGTCCGGTGTCGCTGTGTGCTCGACCTCCCAGAGGGAGATCTCCATGCCGTCGCAGAGCAGGAACGCGTGCTCGTAGAGCGAGAAGCACAGCCCCGGGGCGCGGCCCGCGCGGCAGGGGCGGCCGAAGGCCTGGGTGATCTGGTGGGCGGACGCCGTCGCCAGCAGGGAGGCGACGTCCGTGCCCGGCCGGTCCGGGTTCTCCGCCCGCCGCAGTAGCCGGCGCGCGTGGTCGGCCGAGTCGTCCGGTACGTACGCGTGCCGTGCCTCGGGGATCGTCGAGAGCTGCACCATCACCGGCGGTTCGAAGTCCGGCGCGTCCGGCGGGAGCGGCAGCCGGGCGGTGGCGGCGCGCAGCTCCTCCTCGTCGACGTACACCTCGTGCTGCGGCTCGCTGCCGGGCGTGGTGTTGTGGACGAGCTCCCAGAGGGTGAGCGCCGTGCCGTCGGCCAGCAGCCACGTGTGCCGGTACGTCTCGCGGTGCAGCCCCGCGCTGTGGTGCGCGGAGTGCAGCGAACCGTCGTACGCCAGCGCGCAGTCGAGCTGCCGTATCGTCTCGTCGGGCAGCTCGAAGGAGTTCAGGGCGCGGCCGAGGAGCCGCGCGAGATGCTCTTCCGGAGACTCGGGCGACTCGCGTGGTTCGTACGCTGCCGTCTCGTACGGAACGCTCAAGGTTTCTCCCGGCGTTGCTGCATGTCACCTTGTGGGTGCATACCGTAGCCCCTCGGTCGGACATCATGTCCGGGAACCGAGAAAACGTACGCCGGAAAAACGGCCGGGCCGCGCGAGAAGTTCCCGCGCGGCCCGGCGATCCGTCAAAAACTGCTGTTCATAGTCTTCTTGCGGGATCAGACGGCGCTTCCGGCGATCCATTCGCTCCATGGCATGTTCCAGCCGTTGAGCCCGTTGTCCGGCGCGACGGTCTTGTCGGGGGAGTGCTTGACGATCACGACATCCCCGACGAGCGAGTTGTCGTAGAACCACTTGGCGGTGGTGTCGCCCTGCGCGCCCTGCACGTCCGCGAGCCCGACGCAGCCGTGGCTCGTGCCCTCACGGCCGAAGGGCGGATTGCCCTTGTTGTACCAGTAGTTGCCGTGGATGAAGGTGCCGGACGAGGTCAGGCGCATCGCGTGCGGCACGTCCGCGATGTCGTACTCGCCGCCGAAGCCGACCGTCGAGCCGTTCATGCGGGTCTGCACGAACTTCTCGGCGATCACCATCTGCCCGTTGTACGTGGTGTGCTGCGGGCTGCCCGCCGAGATCGGCACCGTCTTGAGGGTCTGGCCGTCCCGTACGACCGTCATGGTCTGCGTGTTGACGTCGACCGTGGAGACCTGCGAGCGGCCGACGGTGAAGGTCACGGTCCTCTTCTGCACGCCGTAGACGCCGTTCGCGCCCTGGACGCCGTCGAGGTCGATCTTCATCGTGACCTTGGAGCCGGCCTTCCAGTACTCCTCGGGCCGGAAGTCGAGCCGCTGCGGGCCGAACCAGTGGCCGACCACCTTCTGCCCGCTGCTGGAGGTGACCGTGATGTGCGACTGCACGGTCTTCCTGTCGCTGATCGCCTTGTCGAAGGTGAAGGACACCGGCATGCCGACGCCCACCGTCGAGCCGTTGTCCGGCGTGTACGTGCCGATGAAGCTGTTCGCCGAGGTGACGGTCGTGAAGATGGAGTTGGCGGCGGCAGTGCGCCCGCCCGCGTCCTTGGCGGTCGCCGAGATCTGGTACTTCGTCCCGCGCTCCAACTGCTCCTTCAGCTTCCAGCTGGTGCCGTCCGCCGAGATCGAACCCGGTACGGCCTGTCCCGACCCCGCCACGGTCATCTTCACCTCGGTCAGCCTGCCGTCGCTGACCTTCACGCCGGTCGCGTTGATGGACGCGCTCGTCGAACCGTCCTTGGCCGAGATGACGATCTTCGCCGTTGACGTCCTGGCGGCCTCCTTGCCGTCGTTGGCGTTGCCGCCGCATCCGGTGAGGGTGAGGGCGCCGACCATCAGGGCGGCACAGGCCCCCAGTGCGCGCCGCGCTGCTATGTCCGGCGTTGTCACGGGCTGCTCCAGGTTCGTGTGATGTGCGTGATCCGTTGCAGTGCGTCGGTAAAGAGGGAGCCACCGGCCGCCGAGGTTCCCTACCGCCGGGCTCAACGCCATCACGTGACAGAACCGGGACAATCGCAGGCCGCGCGAGACGTGCGGGCGAGTGACATGGGGGCGCGAGGCATGTGGGCGCGTGGCATGTGGGCGCGTGGCATGGGGGCGCGAGACGTGCGGGCGCGTGGCATGCGGGCGAGGGTGTCCGCCCCAACTCCGGGGTGCGGAGCGCCGTATGGAGGAAGCGGGTCCCTTCGGCCGCCCGCCTGCCCCGCCGTTATCGCCTCCCGTACAACTCCTCGTACGCCGGCCACGTCCCGCCCGGCCCGTCCACCGACTCGGCGGCGCGCACGGCACGTACGATCGCGCGGGTCACCACGTCCGCGCCCGACGAGAGGATGTCGTTGAGGGCGAGAGGATGGTCGGCGTCGAGCGGGCGCGCCCCGGTGGCCAGCGCGAACACCGTGTCCCCGTCGTTGAGCAGGTGCACCGGCCGTACGGCGCGCGCGATGCCGTCGTGTGCAGTCCCGGCCAGCTTCTGCGCCTGCGCCTTGGACAGGTCCGCATCGGTGGCGACCACCGCGAGCGTGGTGTTCAGCGGGGGCGGCGCGTTCTTCGCGGCGGACTCGGCGAGCCGCCGGCGCGCGGCCTCATGGACCCGTACGTCGGGACGGTCCACCCGCCCCTGGAACAACTCCCCGTACAGCACCCCCGTTTCCGGATCCAGCACCGATCCCACCGCGTTGGCCACTACCAGCGCCGCCACCGTGATCCCCGACCCGAGCACCGTGCTCGCGGTGCCGACCCCGCCTTTGAGCGGCCCCACGGCCGCTCCCGTCCCGGCGCCCACGCACCCCTCCCGCACGCGCGCGCCGAGCTCGCTCGCCGCGGCGGCCTCGACCGCGGCGCGCCCGGTGGCCGCGTCCGGCCGGGCCCGGAAGTCGCCGCCCCGCCCCAGGTCGAAGACGCAGGCGGCGGGCACGACCGGCACGACGTGCGAGGGGTCCGTCCCGACGGGCACCCCGCGGCCCCGCTCCTCCAGCCAGGCCATCACCCCGGAGGCCGCGTCCAGCCCGTACGCGCTGCCGCCGGTCAGCACGATCGCCTCGACCTTCCGCACCAGGTTCCGAGGGTCGAGGGCGTCGGTCTCCTTGGTGCCGGGACCGCCCCCGCGCACGTCCACGGCGGCGACGGCGCCGCCCTCAGGCGCGAGCACGACCGTGGTGCCGGTGAGCCACCCGCCGCCCGTGCGCGTCGCATGCCCCACCCGCACACCGGCGACGTCCGTCAAAGCGTCAACTGTCATGGGATTCAGTCTCCCCGGGGCAGAACGTCTTGCCGAGTGGGACGTGGACCGTTCGCCGTGGCCGGGCGCCACGGAGTGGGACGTGGATCGGCCGCCGTGCCGGGCGCTGCCGAGTGGGACGTGGACCGTCCGCCGTGGCCGGGCGCCACGGAGTGGGACGACGCGGACCGGCCGCCGTGCCCGGACGCTGCCGAGTGGGACATGGACCGGCCGCTTCCGGTCACGCGGCCGATGCCGTCGCCCGTTCCTCGCGCTCCCGGGCGGCCCTGCGCGCGGTCAGCGTCACCCCCGTCGCCACCGCCAGCGCCGAGACGAGGCCCGCCGCGAGGACCGCCCACTCGCCCAGGAAGGTGCAGCAGATCACCAGCAGGGCGGCGGTGGGCAGCACCAGTTGCTGGGCGAAGCCGACCTTGAAGTGCCGTGAGTGCAGCGCCCAGACGGTGATCAGGTACAGCACCGTGGGCAGGGTCACGGCGGCTGAGGCGGCCAGGGTGGACAGGTGCGTCTTGCCGACGGCCTGCTCGACCGCCACCTCCAGCCCCGCGCCGATCGCCGCGGCCGAGGCCAAGATCAGGTAGTGGCCGTAGCCCCACGGGAACGACTGCCAGTTGGAGCGCAGGTGCCCGTGGATCGGCACGACGAAGTAGATCCACCAGGCGGAGAAGACGATCAGCAGACCACCCGCCGCGATCGGCAGCAGTTCGCTCAGCGCGTCGTGCTCGTCCACGCCCGACTTCACGGCGATCGTCGCCGCGGCGATCGTCTCGCCGAGCACGATGATGGTGAACAGCCCGTACCGCTCCGCGATGTGGTGCGGGTGCCACGTCGTTGCGTGGTCCTTCTCCGCGTACAGCGGCACGCACAGTTCCGCGATCGCCATGACCAGGAACACCCACGGCCGGGCGGGCTCCGGCAGGAGCACCAGCCCCAGCCAGCCGACCTGGCACAACAGCACGCCGCCCGCGTACCGCTGCGCCGTGCGCCTCTCCGGGCCCTCGGCCGATCGCGCAGCCCGCAGCCACTGTGCGGCCATCGCCAGCCGCATGATCAGGTAGCCGAGCCACACCACGAAGAAGTCGTGGTCCTCGAACGCCCGGGACACCCCGGCGGCCAGCACCAGGACGCCGGCGATCTGCACCAGGGTGACGACCCGGTAGAGCAGGTCGTCGTTGTCGTACGCCGAGGCGAACCAGGCGAAGTTCATCCAGGCCCACCAGATGGCGAAGAACAGCATCGCGTAGTTCGGGATGCCGTGGCCCGGGTGTCCCTCGGCCACGGCGTGCACCAGCTCCACGCCCGCCTGTGCGACGGCCACGACGAAGCACAGGTCGAAGAAGAGCTCGAGCGGTGTGGCGACCCGGTGCGCCTCGTCGCGCCCGCGTGCGGTCAGCGGGCGCAGCGGCCGGCGGGTCCGGGACGGGCCCGCGGAGCGGGGTCTCGGGTCGGAACTGGACGTCATGGCTCCCAGCACAGCAGAAAGCCGTCGGAAATTCCTGGGACGGCCTCGCCGGCGACGGCCCGTACCCTGGAGACATGAGTACCGCCCCCGAGCCGCGCGACCCAAAGAACCCGCTGATCTTCGACGATCCGCTGAACCAGCAGTCCTCGGACGACACCGACCGCGGGTGGGGTGAGCGGACGGACGGCGACAGCGCCTCCGACCTGAAGCGCTTCCTCGACGAGAGGCCGCCGCACCACCTCTGAACCCGGCGGACCCGCCGGGCCGCGGCCGCTACCGCCCGCCGGGCCCCGAACCGCGCTGAGCGACGAGCGCGTCGCGGATCTCCTTGAGCACCTCCAACTCGGTCACCTCGATGACCTCGTGCGTGCCCTCCCTCGCCTTCTTCCGGTCCTCCTGCCGGGCCAGGAACCTGGCCATGGGCAGGACCATCAGGAAGTAGACCACCGCCGCGGTGATCACGAAGCTGAGGGCGGCGCCGAGCACCGAGCCCCACAGTATCTGGATGCCCTGGTCGCCCTTGCACGTCGCGCTCAGGCAGGAGCTGTAGTGGTCGAGGTTCTTGGTGCCGATCGCGCCGACGACCGGGTTGATCACACCCTTCACCACCGAGTTGACGATGTTGCTGAAGGCCGCGCCGACGACCACCGCGACTGCCAGATCGACGACGTTCCCACGCATCAGGAAGGCCTTGAAGCCCTGCCAGACGCTCGGGTCCTTCTTCTCGCTCACCTAGGGGCCCTCCTCGGACGCACAAGCTGTGGAACAAACAGCTCCGCAACCTACGGCTCACCACAGCGTCACCGCCAGCCGAGCCGTCGCGCTCGCCCCGGCCAGGCGCGCCGCGGTGGAGCGCGGCACCGAGAGCGCAACCAGCGCCCCGCTCCCGGCCGTGCCGTCCACGGGCTCCGGGACCCTCGTCACCCGGGCTCCGCTCGCGACCACACGGGCCTCGCCGCCCGCCGCCGGATCCTCCGCGGCGATGACGTCCACCCGGTCGCCGGGCCGCAGCAGCCGGACGGTGGCCGCGTCGGCGATCCGCACGGGCGCGGTCACCATGTCCACGCTGTCCGTGCTCCGGCGCTCCCGCACCCGGTCCACCGCCTCCGGATGCCCGCGGGCCTGCCCGCCGCGGGGGGAGTCCGGCGCGTCCCGCGGGCCCGCCGCCACGAGGGCGGCCGCGGTGACGGCGAGCCCGGCCGCCACGGCCCGCCTCCGTTGCCGTACCAGTCGGCGCAGCTGACAGCGCGCGCCGCGCACCCGCACCGGCGCGAAGTGCGGCACCTCGCACGGGGCGGGGGCGTCGGTGCCGGGCGGACAGGAAGAAGAGAGGGAGGTGTCGGGCGGACAGGAAGAAGAGACGGAAAGGGGGAGGGACGGAGACGGAGGGGGAGACGACAGGGACACGGGGACCACCACCTGCGACGTGGAATCGGCTTGCGATGCCACGATGAGGCCTTGCGCCGCCGGCCGCTGGAGCCCGTGTGTTACTGACGGGTTGTGGACAACTCCCTCGCCCGAACGAGGACTTCCGCTCCGCTACGGCAGCGTGAATCCCGGATCCATCCCGCCGAGCGCGTTTGCGCACAGGCAGTCCCGCTCCTCGTTGACGGGCAGTGCGGCCACCGCGTCGAAGAGGACGCCCCGCAGCCGTTCCACGTTGGCCGTGAACACCCGCAGCACCTCCTCGTGCGAGACGCCCTCGCCGGTCTCGGCGCCCGCGTCGAGGTCGGTGACCAGCGTCAGCGAGGTGTAGCAGAGCTCCAGTTCACGGGCGAGCGCCGCCTCGGGGTGCCCGGTCATGCCCACCACCGACCAGCCCTGCGCCTGGTGCCACAACGATTCGGCACGGGTCGAGAAGCGCGGCCCCTCCACCACGACGAGCGTGCCGCCGTCGACGGGCTCCCAGTCCCGCCCGCGCGCCGCCTTCAGCGCGACCGCCCGTCCGGTGGGGCAGTAGGGGTCGGCCAGGGAGACGTGCACCACGTTCGGCACGGTGCCGTCGGGCAGCGGCAGCCCGTCGAAGTAGGAGTGCACCCGGGACTTCGTCCGGTCGACGAACTGGTCCGGCACGAGCAGCGTGCCCGGCCCGTACTCGGGGCGCAGGCCGCCCACCGCGCAGGGCCCGAGGACCTGGCGCACGCCCACGGAGCGCAGTGCCCACAGGTTGGCCCGGTAGTTGATGCGGTGCGGCGGAAGGTGGTGGCCGCGGCCGTGCCGGGGCAGGAAGGCGACCTGCCGGCCGGCGACCTCGCCGAGGAAGAGGGAGTCGCTGGGCGCCCCGTACGGCGTGTCCACCTGGACCTCGGTCACGTCGTCGAGGAACGAGTAGAAGCCGGAACCGCCGATAACACCGATCTCTGCGTTCGCCATGGCCAGCACACTAGCCGCCTGCGCACGGGCCGAAGACCCCGCCGCGGAACCGCCGAAGACCCCGACGTCCTACGACGAAGGGGTCCGAGGCAGATGGGTCAGGCAGCGGAGCTGCTGGGCGAGCTCGTGGACGACGAGCTCGAGTCGGACGACGAGGAGGAGCTCGACGACTTCGACGACGACGCCGGGCTGCTGCTCGACGAGGAGCCGCGGCTGTCGTTGCGGTAGAAGCCGGAGCCCTTGAAGACAATGCCGACCGCGGAGAACACCTTCTTCAGGCGGCCACTGCAGCTGGGGCACTCGGTCAGGGCGTCGTCGGTGAACTTCTGCACCGCCTCAAGGCCCTCGCGGCACTCGGTGCACTGGTACTGATAGGTGGGCACTGTCTTCCTCCTGGCACTCTCACTCGATGAGTGCTAACGACGGTCCATAGTGACGTATTCCTCGGGATCAGTCCACTGCGGACGCTGCTCGGTGACTGACGCCACGTGCGACGGTGCGGCTGCGGGGCCGGACCGCCAGACGCGACCGCAGGGTCACCAGGGTCACGAGGGCGAGCACGGTGCCGGTCATCGGGACCAGGAACCCGGCGCCGTCCCAGAGGCGGTCCTCCAGCTGTCCGGCGACGGTGACGGCGGCCGCCTGGCCGAGCGCGACCGCGCCCGTGAGCCAGGTGAAGGCCTCGGTGCGGGCGCCGGCCGGGACCAGGCCCTCGACCAGCGTGTAGCCGGTGATCAGCGCGGGCGCGATGCACATGCCGACCAGCAGGCCGAGCGCGGCGAGGAGCAGCACCGAGTGCGCCGTCCACAGGGCGGACGCGGCCAGCGCGAGCGCGGTGTAGCCGATGACGAGGCGGCGCTGCGGGGCCACCTTCCAGGCGATGGCGCCGCAGACGATGCCGGAGACCATGTTGCCCGCGGCGAAGACTCCGTACAGGACGCCGTTGAGGCCGGGCTCGCCGATCGCCTCGGTGAACGCGGCCAGCGAGACCTGCATGCCGCCGAAGACGGAGCCGATGCCGAGGAAGGTCACGATCAGCACGCGCACGCCGGGGACCCGCAGGGCGGAGGCGTGCTCCACGCGCGCGTGCCTGCCGACGGAGACCGGGGGCTGGGTGCGCTTCTGCGCGGCGAACAGCAGGCCGCCGACCAGGGTCAGCGCCGCCTCCGTGACCAGGCCCGCGGCCGGGGTCACCGTGGTGCACAGGGCGGTCGCCAGCAGTGGGCCGACGACGAAGGTCAGCTCGTCCGTGACGGACTCGAAGGCCGCCGCGGTGGTCATCAGGGGCGAGTCCTTGAGCTTCACGCCCCAGCGGGCGCGCACCATGGGCCCGATCTGCGGCACCGAGGCGCCGGCCGGCACGGCCGCCGCGAACAGCGCCCACAGGGGGGCGTGCGCCAGGGCGAGCGCGGTCAGCGTCAGCCCCGCCAGGGCGTGCGCCAGGACGCCGGGGACAAGCACGGCGCGTTGCCCGTAGCGGTCGGCGAGCCGCCCGCTGCAGGGCGCGAACAGCGCCATGGACACGCCGGTGACGGCTGCGGTGGCGCCCGCCGCTCCGTAGGAGCCGGTGGTGTGCTGCACGAGCAGCACGATGGAGAGGGTGAGCATCGCGAACGGCTGGCGTGCCGCGAAGCCGGGGAGCAGGAACGTCCAGGCGCCGCGGGTGCGCAGCAGCCGGCCGTATCCCGGGCGGGAGGATGCCGTCGAGTCCGTCGAGTCCGTCGAGTCCGTCGAGGTCTTCGTCTTCTTCGTCGGTTCGGTGCTGACCGTGGATGCCACGGCCCGTGCCTTTCTGCCGCCTGGTAGCGCTCCCGGGGGGGGCGCCGAGAGCTGTCCTCTTGCGCGGACTGCGGTAGATACCGGCGCCCACTGCGGGGGGCGACCCGGCCGCCATACGGTCGCGCCAGCTCTGCGTCAGGCAGAGTTGGTTCGATCAGGGTGCGCCTTATCGTACAGGGATCACTGGCTCGTGCACCTGTGAAAACGAGCACCGCGGTGGGCGTTCACCTGTGATTGCCGGGGGTGTGAACCGTGTGAAACACGCCCTTAACGCGCGCTCCCGTGGCCCGTGCCCTCACGGCCCCGTTCCGACCCCGTTCCGGCCCCGTTCCGGCCCTGTTGCGGTCCCGTTCGTGCCCAGCCATCCGGCCAGCTTTCCGCCCCGGCCGACCGCGCGCAGCCGCCGTTCCGCCGCCTCCCGGACGGGATCCGTGGCGACCACGAGGAGCTCGTCGCCGCGCCGCAGGACTGTCGTGGGCAGCGGAACGAACGACTTTCCTTCGCGCACGACGAGGGTGACCGCGGACCCGGCCGGCAGCCGCAGCTCGTTGATCTCCACGCCGTGCATCCGCGAACCCTCCGGGATCGTGACGGACAGCAGATGGCCGCGCAGGAGCTCCAGGGGCGCCGACTCGATGCCCAGGTCGGCGGCCTCCGGGCCGTCGCCCAGGCGCAGCCTGCGGGCCAGCCACGGCAGCGTCGGACCCTGGATGAGGGTGTAGGCGACGACGAGGCCGAAGACGATGTTGAAGATGCGGCGGCTGGCGTCGACGCCGCTCACCATGGGGATGGTCGCCAGGATGATGGGCACGGCGCCGCGCAGCCCGGCCCAGGACATCAGGGTCTGCTCCTGCCACGGCACCCGGAACGGCAGCAGGCTGATCACCACGCTCAGCGGCCGCGCCACCATGGTCAGCACCAGGCCGATGACGAGGGCGGGCCAGATGTCGTCACCCAGCTCGTGCGGGGTGACCAGAAGGCCGAGCAGGACGAACATGCCGATCTGGGCGATCCAGCCGAGCCCCTCGGCGAAGCCGCGCGTGGCGGGCCAGTGCGGCAGCCGGGCGTTGCCGAGCATCATCGACGCGAGGTAGACGGCCAGGAAGCCGCTGCCGTGCGCCAGCGCGCCGGCCGCGTACGCTGCGACCGCGATCGCCACCACGGCGATGGGGTAGAGGCCGGAGGCGGGCAACGCGACGTGCTTGAGGCCCCAGGAGCCGAGCCAGCCCACCGCGAGGCCGATGGCGGCGCCGATGGCCAGCTCCAGGGCTATCTCGCCCAGCAGCACGTACCAGTGCTCGACCGGGCCGGCCGCGGAGAAGGCGACGACCAGGATGACCACAGGGGCGTCGTTGAAGCCGGACTCGGCCTCCAGCATGCCCGTCACGCGCGCGGGGAGGGGGATCTTCCGCAGCACCGAAAAGACCGCCGCCGCATC
Source organism: Streptomyces sp. NPDC005202 (assembly GCF_040608235.1). NCBI lineage: Bacteria > Bacillati > Actinomycetota > Actinomycetes > Kitasatosporales > Streptomycetaceae > Streptomyces > Streptomyces sp. NPDC005202. Next base: position 66,169 of record NZ_JBEXHW010000029.1, read on the forward strand.
CGTCGAGGACACCACCGCCCCGATGATGAGCGCCTGACGCCACTCGAGCCCGATGAGGTAGTGCGCGCCGGCCGCGGTGACTCCGACGCTCACCGCGACCCCGACCAGTGCCAGTGTGGAGGCGGCCGGCAGGGCCGGCTTGATCTCCTTCCACCTCGTGCCGAGGCCGCCCTCGGCCAGGATCACGACCAGGGACGCGTATCCGATGACCTGGGTCAGTTCGGCGTTGTTGAAGTGGATGCCGCCGACGCCGTCCTGGCCCATGACGACGCCGATCCCCACGTAGACGAGCAGGCTGGGGAGCCCGCTGCGCGAGGAGATCCGAACCGCCGCGACGGCGACGAGCAGGACGAGCGAGCAGACGAGCAGGAGCTGGTTGAGGTGGTGAACAGTCAGCGGCGGTTCCTCCCCTGGGCTCTCCGGTTACTTCGTTACTTTACCTAACTCTTGACGTTTTCTTGACGCTTCCCGAGGCAAGATCGAACGTCCGTCCGCGTCTGGACCCGACTCCGCGTCAAGGGGCACCGGGCCCTGCGCCTATGGTTGCTCCAGCACTCCAGTACCGCCTGCCGCTCGCGTTAGGACAGCAAGGACAGCGATGCCCCCCAACACCACCGCGTCAACGGGTCAGCAGCCCGGCAAGTCCGGCAGGAAGAAGGGGCGCAGAGCCCGACTTCTGGTGCCGGTACTGGTGCTCGCCCTCATCGGAGGCGTCGCCTACGGGGCGTACTGGTCCATCAGCACCGTCCGCGCCTCGTTCCCGCAGACCAAGGGCTCGATCACGCTCCAGGGCCTGTCGGGGCCCGTGGACGTCAAGCGGGACGGCTACGGCATCCCGCAGATCTACGCCTCGTCCGCCGAGGACCTGTTCATGGCGCAGGGCTACGTCCAGGCGCAGGACCGGTTCTACGAGATGGACGTGCGCCGGCACATGACCTCCGGACGTCTGTCGGAGATGTTCGGCAAGGGCCAGGTCAAGAACGACGAGTTCCTGCGCACCCTGGGCTGGGACCGGATCGCCAAGGAGGAGTACGACACCAAGCTGTCGGCCTCCACGAAGAAGTACCTCCAGGCGTACGCCAAGGGCGTCAACGCCTACCTCAGGGGCAGGGACGCCGGGGACATCTCCCTGGAGTACGCGGCCCTGGGCTTCACCAACGACTACAAGCCCGAGGCGTGGACCCCGGTCGACTCGGTCTCGTGGCTGAAGGCGATGGCCTGGGACCTGCGCGGCAACATGCAGGACGAGATCGACCGCGCCCTGATGACCAGCCGCCTCGGCCCCAAGCAGATCAAGGACCTGTACCCGGACTACCCGTACAGCCGCAACAAGGCGATCGTCACGGAGGGCCAGTACAACGAGCTCACCAGGACGTTCGAGCAGAGCAGCGGCACGGGCGGCACGGCCACTTCGACGGGCGCGGGCGGCACGGGCACGGGCGGCACCTCGTCCGCGGGCGGCTCCGCCGTGCAGAGCCAGCTGGAGGGCCTCTACAGCGTCCTGGACGACGTGCCCACGGCCGTCGGCGTGAACGGCAACGGCATAGGCTCCAACTCCTGGGTCGTCGCCGGGCGCTACACCATCACCGGCAAGCCGCTGCTGGCCAACGACCCGCACTTGTCGGCCTCGCTGCCGTCGGTCTGGTACCAGATGGGCCTGCACTGCCGCACGGTCTCCAGCACGTGCCCGTACGACGTCACCGGCTACACCTTCGCGGGCATGCCCGGCGTGGTCATCGGCCACAACCAGAACATCGCCTGGGGCATGACCAACTCCGGCGTCGACGCCACCGACCTGTACCTGGAGAAGCTCAGCGGCGACGGCTACCTGCGCGACAACAAGGTGGTGCCCTTCAAGACCCGCCAGGAGACCATCAAGGTCGCCGGCGGCAAGCCCAAGACGATCGTCGTCCGCGAGACCAACAACGGGCCCCTGCTGTCCGACCGCGACGACGAGCTCGTGAAGGTCGGCAAGAAGGCCACCGTCGACACCGCGGCGCCCGACCGCGGCGACGGCTACGCCATCGCCCTGAAGTGGACCGCGCTGGAGCCGGGCACCGCCATGGACGCCATCTTCGCCATCGACAGGGCGGCGGACTGGAGCGACTTCCGCGCGGCGGCCGCGCTGTTCGACGTGCCCTCGCAGAACCTGGTCTACGCCGACACCAAGAACAACATCGGCTACACGCTGCCCGGCCGGATCCCCAAGCGCGCGAAGAACGACGACGGCTCCATCCCGGCGCCGGGCTGGGACTCGAAGTACGACTGGACCGGCTACATCAAGCAGGACGAGCTGCCCTACGAGTACAACCCCAAGCGCGGCTACATCGTCACCGCCAACCAGGCCGTCGTCGACCCGGACAAGTACCCCTACACGCTCACCACGGACTGGGGCTACGGCGCCCGCAGCCAGCGGATCACCGACCTGATCCAGTCGAAGATCGACGGCGGCGGCAAGATCTCCACCGACGACATGCGCCAGATGCAGCTGGACAACAGCAGCGAGATCGCCAAGCTGCTCGTGCCCAAGCTGCTGAAGATCGACATCGGGGACAAGGACGTCCGCCAGGCGCAGAAGCTCCTGGAGGGCTGGGACTACACCCAGGACGCCGACTCGGCGGCGGCCGCCTACTTCAACGCCGTCTGGCGCAACATCCTCAAGCTCGCCTTCGGCAACAAGCTGCCCAAGGAGCTGCGGGTCAAGGGCCAGTGCCTGTGGGTCGAACCGGCCGACAACACCGGCCCGGTCGACGAGGACCAGAAGGTCCGCGAATGCGGCGAGCGCGACGCCGACCAGGCGCAGCCGGACGGCGGCGACCGCTGGTTCGAGGTGGTCCGCAAGCTCATGGACGACGAGAACAGCGACTGGTGGAAGACGCCGGCGTCGGGCACCCGCCCCAAGGCCGACAACCGCGACGAGCTGTTCAAGCGCGCCATGATCGACGCCCGCTGGGAGCTGACCGCCAAGCTCGGCAAGGACATCGACACCTGGAGCTGGGGCCGGTTGCACCGCCTGTTCCTGAAGAACCAGACCCTGGGCACCGAAGGACCTGGCTTCCTGAAGTACATCCTCAACCGCGGCCCCTGGAAGCTCAGCGGCGGCGAGGCCACGGTCAACGCCTCCGGGTGGAACGCCGCCGGCGGCTACGGCGTGGTGTGGGTGCCGTCGATGCGGATGGTGGTCAACCTGGCCGACCTCGACAAGTCCAAGTGGATCAACCTCACCGGCGCCTCCGGGCACGCCTTCAGCGCCCACTACACCGACCAGACGGGCAAGTGGGCCAAGGGCGAGCTGCTGCCGTGGTCCTTCTCGCCGAACGCGGTCGACAGGACCACGAGCAACACGCTCGTGCTCAAGCCGTGAGCCGCTGACCGCACGGCACCGGAACGCGGCACCGGAAAGGGCCCTCCACGCGCGCGTGGAGGGCCCTTTCCGGTGCACGGGGACGGTGTCAGGCGTGCGTGAAGCGGCGTACCTCCGACGGCGTCACCGCCGCGTGCACCGGCCGGTCGTGCGCCTCCTCCGGGACGCGCTCGAGGACCTCGGAGTCGTACAGGAGAACCACGAGCGCGGGATGAGCCCCCGCACGCTCCAGGCGCGCGAGGACACGGTCGTACGACCCTCCGCCGCGCCCCAGCCGCATCCCGCGCGCGTCGACGGCCAGTCCGGGCAGCAGGACGACGTCGGCGGCCGTCACGGCGTCCGGGCCGAGGCGCTCGCCGACGGGCTCGAACAGCGCCATCCTGCCGCCGTGTTGCACCCGCGCGAGGCAGCCCTCCCCGGTGTACGCACCCCAGTCCAGGTCGTTGTCGGGCAGCAGCGCCGGAAGCAGGACGCGCACGCCCCGCGCGCGCAGCGCGTCGAGCAGCTCGAGGGTTCCCGGCTCGGTGCCCACGGAGACGTACGCGGCCACCGTGCGCGCCTGCGCCAGCTCGGGCAGCTCGAGCGCGCGCTCCGCCAGCGCGGCCGCCGTCTCCCGCACGTCATCCACGGTCAACCTGTTCCTCACGGCGAGGAGCTCTCGCCGCAACATTCGCTTGTCAGGCTCGGCCGTACGTCCGGTGTGACTCAAGATCGCTTCCGTACCCTTCCTTATGCGCCCATATGGGAGCAAATTAACCGGAGCCTCAGATTCCCTGCAAAGGCAACGGATAAGGTTGCGAGCATGACTCAGTCGCAACCAAGGATCAGCAAGGCTGTCATTCCCGCAGCGGGCCTGGGCACCCGGTTCCTCCCGGCCACCAAAGCCACTCCCAAGGAGATGCTGCCGGTCGTGGACAAGCCGGCGATCCAGTACGTGGTCGAGGAGGCCGTCTCCGCGGGCCTTGACGACGTCCTCATGGTGACGGGCCGCAACAAGCGCCCCCTGGAGGACCACTTCGACCGCAACTACGAGCTGGAGTCGGCCCTGGAGAAGAAGGGCGACGCCGAGCGACTCGCCAAGGTCCAGGAGTCCAGCGACCTCGCGATGATTCACTACGTCCGCCAGGGTGACCCCAAGGGGCTGGGGCACGCCGTGCTGTGCGCGGCCCCGCACGTCGGGCACGAGCCCTTCGCCGTCCTGCTCGGCGACGACCTGATCGACCCGCGTGACCCGCTGCTCAAGCGGATGATCGAGGTGCAGGAGCAGCACGGCGGCAGTGTCGTCGCGCTCATGGAGGTCGCCCCCGAGCAGATCCACCTCTACGGGTGTGCGGCCGTCGAGACCACCGAGGACAACGACGTCGTCCAGGTGACCGGCCTGGTCGAGAAGCCGGACGCGGCGGACGCCCCCTCCAACTACGCGATCATCGGCCGCTACGTCCTCGACCCGCACATCTTCGACATCCTGCGCAAGACGGAGCCGGGCCGCGGCGGCGAGATCCAGCTCACCGACGCCCTGCAGCAGCTCGCGCAGGACGAGAAGATCGGCGGCCCGGTGCACGGCGTCGTCTTCAAGGGCCGCCGCTACGACACCGGCGACCGTGGCGACTACCTGCGTGCCATTGTCAGACTCGCGTGCGAACGTGAAGATCTGGGCCCGGACTTCAGGGCCTGGCTTCGCCGGTACGTAGCCGAGGAGATGCAAGGACGTTGAGCAGCGCCGCGACTCGCACCGCCGGCCCGGACCACCTGTGGTCGGTGGACGAGCACCTGGAGGACATCCTCACCACCGTCCGCCCCCTCGAACCCATCGAGCTGAACCTGCTCGACGCCCAGGGCTGCGTCCTGGTCGACGACGTCACGGTGCCGGTGTCCCTGCCGCCCTTCGACAACAGCTCCATGGACGGGTACGCGGTGCGGGTCGCGGACGTCGCGGGCGCGAGCGAGGAGTTCCCCGCCGCCCTGGAGGTCGTCGGGGACGTCGCGGCGGGTGCGGCCGACCCGGTCCGCGTGGGGCCGGGACAGGCCGCGCGCATCATGACCGGCGCCCCGCTGCCGCCCGGCGCCGAGGCGGTCGTGCCCGTCGAGTGGACCGACGGCGGGCTGGGCGAGGGCCCGGTCAGCGGGATGCGCGCGCGCAGCCTGTCCCCCGAGGGCGCCACCGGGCACGTGCGCGTGTACCGGTCGGCCGAGGCACGCGCGCACGTGCGCGCGAAGGGCAGCGACGTGAAGGCCGGCGACCGAGCCCTCGAGGCCGGTACGGTCCTCGGGCCGCCGCAGATCGCGCTGCTCGCCGCGATCGGCCGCGGCACGGTCCGCGTGCGCCCGCGCCCGCGCGTGGTCGTCCTGTCCACCGGCAGCGAGCTCGTTCAGCCCGACGAGAAGCTGGGCAGCGGCCAGATCTACGACTCCAACAGCTTCGCTCTGACCGCGGCGGCCCGGGACGCCGGCGCGATCGCCTACCGGGTGGGCGCCGTCGCCGACGACGCCGAGACCCTCCGGTCCACCATCGAGGACCAGCTCGTCCGCGCCGACCTGATGGTCACCACCGGTGGCGTGAGCGTCGGCGCGTACGACGTCGTCAAGGAGGCGCTGTCGTACGTCGGCGACGAGGACGAGGCGGGCAGCGGCATCGAGTTCCGCAAGCTCGCCATGCAGCCCGGCAAGCCCCAGGGCTTCGGCTCCATCGGCCCCGACCACATCCCCCTGCTGGCCCTGCCGGGCAACCCGGTGTCGTCGTACGTCTCCTTCGAACTGTTCGTCCGCCCCGCCATCCGCACCCTGATGGGCCTGGAGGACGTCCACCGTCCGACGACCCGGGCGACCCTGAAGGCGGACAAGGCGCTGAGCTCGCCGAAGGGCCGCAGGCAGTTCCTGCGGGGGACGTACGCCGACGGTGCGGTGACTCCCGTGGGCGGCGCCGGGTCCCATCTGATCGCGGCCCTCGCGCAGGCCGACGCGCTGATCGTCGTCCCCGAGGACGTCGAGTCCGTCGAGCCCGGCACCGAGGTCGAGGTGGTCCTGCTCGGCTGACCGGCAGGGGTCGGCTCCGCTCGGCGGTCCGCCGTGGCGGTACCGTGTCGCGCACACAAGGCCCGCGCGCGCACCGCGCCGGGCCCGGACTGGGAGCGCCACACGACCATGAGTACGCAGGACCGACTGACGCACCTCGACGACGCGGGCGCCGCCCGCATGGTCGACGTATCCGGCAAGGACGTGACCGCGCGCACCGCCCGCGCCAGCGGCCGCGTCCTCGTCTCGCCCCGCGTGGTCGAGCTGCTGCGCGGGGAAGGGGTCCCCAAGGGCGACGCCCTCGCGACCGCGCGGATCGCGGGGATCATGGGTGCCAAGCGCACCCCTGACCTGATCCCGCTGTGCCACCCGTTGTCGGTGTCCGGTGTGAAACTGGATCTGTCGGTCGCGGACGACGCCGTGGAGATCCAGGCCACCGTGAAGACGACGGACCGCACGGGCGTCGAGATGGAGGCGCTCACCGCGGTCTCCGTCGCCGCGCTCACCGTGATCGACATGGTCAAGGCCGTGGACAAGGGAGCGGTCATCACGGACGTGCGGGTGGAGGAGAAGACGGGCGGCAAGTCGGGCGACTGGAGCCGGGCATGACGACAGCGCCGTACCGCGCTCTGGTCGTGACCGCCTCCAACCGGGCCGCCGCCGGGGTCTACGCGGACAAGGGGGGCCCGCTGATCGCCGACGGCCTCAAGGGCCTCGGCTTCGCGGTCGAGGGCCCGCTGGTGGTCCCGGACGGCGATCCCGTGGAGGCCGCGCTGCGCGCCGGTGTGGAGGAGGGATACGACGTGATCCTCACGACCGGCGGCACGGGCATTTCGCCCACCGACCGCACCCCCGAGGCGACCCGCCGCGTGATCGACTACGAGGTGCCGGGCATTCCCGAGGCCATCAGGGCGTTCGGACGGCAGAAGGTGCCGACCGCGGCGCTCTCGCGTGGACTGGCCGGAGTCGCCGGAAGGACTCTGATCGTCAACCTGCCCGGTTCCACCGGAGGGGTGAGGGACGGCCTCGCCGTCCTGGAACCCCTCCTGGTCCACGGCGTCGAGCAGCTCCGCGGCGGCGACCACCCCAGACCCAGCAGTGCCAGTAGTGGGGGTGCGAGCTGAACAGCCCATTCTGGCCCGTCGTCCTCGCGGAGGGCGATGTCGTCCTCCGGCCGATAAAGCTGCGCGACCAGCGGGCCTGGCGCGAGGTGAACCGGCGCAACCGGGACTGGCTCAGGCCCTGGGAGGCGACCATTCCGCCTCCCACGCCCGGCGGGCCGCTCGCGCACCGGCCGACCTACCGCCAGATGGTCCGGCACCTCAGGTCCGAGGCGCACGCGGGCCGGATGCTGCCATTCGTCATCGAGTACCAGGGGCGGCTGGTCGGGCAGTTGACGGTCGCCGGGATCACCTGGGGCTCGATGTGCTCGGGGCACATCGGCTACTGGGTGGACGAGGCGGTGGCCGGCCGTGGGGTGATGCCGACGGCCGTGGCGCTCGTCGTGGATCACTGTTTCCGCACCGTCGGGCTGCACCGCATCGAGGTCTGCATCCGCCCGGAGAACGGGCCGAGCCGCCGCGTCGTGGAGAAACTCGGATTCCGCGAGGAGGGCCTCAGACCGCGTTATCTCCACATCGACGGAGCCTGGCGCGATCACCTGGTCTTCGCGCTCACCGCGGAAGAGGTGCCCGAAGGGCTGCTGAGCCGCTGGCAGCGGACGCGCGCGCAGCGGGCACGGAACACGGCCTCCACGGAGCCGGACACGAACACCCGGGGCAATCCCGCATAGCCCGGAAATTGAATATGTGTTCGAAATTGATCGGCCTGCGATCTGCTCGCGACCGTCTCGGGGCATCTCGGGGGCATCTCGGGGGCATCTCGGGGGCATTGAATTCACAGCATTGACGGCCCGCTGATCGCATCGGTCACAAAAAAAGTTCGAAATATCAGCCGGATCGTGCGACACACCGGCCCAATTGGCAGATGGCCTCACGCAAACCCCTCTACCGTGTGAGGCGTGAGCAGCAGCGGCCTCATCTACGCAGTCATTGTCGGGGCCTGGGCCGCCTACTTGGTGCCGATGTGGCTCCGTAGGCAGGACGAGCTGAATGAGGCCCGTCCGACGGAACGCTTCAGCACCGCCATCCGGCTGCTGTCCGGACGGGCGGGAATGGAGCGCCGGTACGCCCGGGACCTGCGGGCGCGCTCCACCGAGGAGGGGGAGCCCAGTGCCGGAGGAGCGGACGCCGTCACCGACTCGGTGGACGTCCGGGCCTTCGCCGTGCCACCGACCCGTCTCGAGGAGCGGGAGCAGGCGCCGGCACCGGAGCGGCCGGAGGCGGCACGCGTCCAGGCGGGCAAGCCGGCGGCCAAGTCCACGGCACCCGTGCCCAAGTCCGCCGACGCGCCCGCGCGCAATCGCGTTCCCGCCGCCCGGCGCGCGCCCGGCGCGGAGGCGGCTGCAGCGCGCGCCCGGCGCTCCAAGGTCCTCGCTCGCCGCCGGCGCACCACCGTCGTCCTCTTCCTCGCCTTCACGCTGGGTGCGATCGTCGCGGCGGTCGGCGGCCTCGCGTTCCTGTGGGCGCCCGGCGCGCCCGCCGTGCTGCTCAGCGGGTACATCGCGTATCTGCGGGCCCAGGAGCGCCGCCGCTTCGCCTACCAGATGGACCGCCGCCGCGCCGAGGCCGCCGCGCAGCGGCTGCGGGAGCGCCAGTCGCGCCGGCGCGCGTCCGTGGACCCCGGCGCGGACGAGCCGGAGGCGGGGCCCGAGCCGGAGACCGATCCAGGGCTGTCCGCGCTCGCCGCGGACCGGCGCGCCCTCGTCGAGCAGACCGACCACGCCGAGTGGCTCGACCAGCAGCGCGAGCGCCAGCGGCGCCCCGGCCACGGCGACAGCTGGGACCCGGTGCCGGTGCCGCTGCCGACCTACGTGACCGCACCGGTCGCTCCGCGGGCCACCTCCGACGTTGACCTCGGGGCGCCGGACGCCTGGAGCTCGGCGCGCTCCAGTTCCGCCGTGCCGGAGCAGGAGGTGGCGCCCGCCGCACGCGACACGGGAGCGGAGGAGCCGTCGTCCCGCGAGGAGGACAAGCCGGCGCCGGGCGGTCGCAGCGACGCCCGGCGCGCCGCCTCGGCCCGCCGCTCCCGCGAGCGCGGCCGCACGCCGCTGTTCGACCAGTACGAGGACGGGGACCGGCCGCGGGCGGCCAACGAGTAGGCCCTTCAGCCCGGTGGACGCCGCCTCGGGAGCCCCACCCCTGACCAGCCCGGGAACGGATTTCCAACCACCCGGACGGGGATGCTAGAGTTTCACTCGTTGCAAGGGCCTGTGGCGCAGTCCGGTAGCGCACCTCGTTCGCATCGAGGGGGCCAGGGGTTCAAATCCCCTCAGGTCCACGCAGCTCGAAGCCCCCGCCGGGACAACTGGCGGGGGTTTCGACATGTTTGGCCGCCGCCGTTCGGCTACGGCCGCCTCCTCAGCGCAGCGGCTTCGCGAAGCACCGGCTCTCCTCGTGGAACCGGTAGTAGCCGAACTTGGCGCACGGCTCGTAGCCGCTGGAGGTGTACAGGGCTATGGCCTCCGGCTGCTTGGTGCCGGTCTCCAGGACCATGCGGATGCGGCCGGCGGCGCGGGCGTCCTCCTCCAGCGCGGCGAGCATCCGCCGGGCCAGGCCGCGGCCGCGCATCTCCTCCACGACGTACATCCGCTTGAGCTCGGCGTCCCCGTCCTCGTTGCCCTCGTCGTTCTTGTCCTGGCTGCGCCAGCCGCCCGTGGCGACGGGGGTGCCGTCCTCGTCGTACGCGATCAGGTACACGCCGCCAGGTGGCCGGAAGTTCGCCGGGTCCAGGGGCGTGGCGTCGCCGCCGTCGCCGTAGCGCACGTGGTACTCGGCCTGGACCTGGTCGTTCAGCTTGACGGCGTCGGGGTGGTCGAAAGGCACAGGGCGGATATTCATGTGGCGAACCGTATATCAATGCAATCCATGGCGGGACCCCGGCCGGGCGGAACGGGGCCCGTCCAGTGTGCCGGTAAGGTGCCCGGGTGCTCACTGTGACCACCGCCAATGTGAACGGGCTGCGGGCCGCCGCGAAGAAGGGCTTCGTGGAGTGGCTCGCGGACACCGCCGCCGACGTGTTGTGCCTGCAGGAGGTGCGCGCTGAGCCGCACCAACTGCCCGAGCACGTACGCACGCCCGAGGGCTGGCACGTGGTGCACGCCCCGGCCGCCGCCAAGGGCCGCGCGGGCGTCTCCCTCTACACCCGCCGCGAACCCGACCGCATCCAGGTCGGCTTCGGCTCGGCGGAGTTCGACGGCAGCGGGCGGTACATCGAGGTCGACCTGCCCGGTGTCACGGTGGCGAGCCTGTACCTGCCCTCCGGCGAGGTCGGCACCGAGCGGCAGGACGAGAAGATCCGCTTCATGGGCGAGTTCCTCGCCTACCTCAAGGAGCTGCGCGAGCGGGCCGCCGCCGACGGGCGCGAGGTCGTCGTCTGCGGCGACTGGAACATCGCCCACCAGCAGGCCGACCTGAAGAACTGGCGCGGCAACACCAAGAACTCCGGCTTCCTGCCGGAGGAACGGGAGTGGCTGAGCGCCGTCTTCGACCCGGCAGCCGGCGGCTACGTCGACGTCGTCCGTGCCCTGCACCCGGACGTCGAGGGGCCGTACACGTGGTGGTCGTACCGCGGGCGGGCCTTCGACAACGACACGGGCTGGCGCATCGACTACCAGGTGGCCACGCCGGGCCTCGCGGCCAAGGCGGTCAAGGGGTTCGTGGAGCGGGCGGCCACGCATGCCGAGCGGTGGTCGGACCACGCGCCGGTGACCGTCGTGTACGACCTCTGACCTTTACGCCTGCTTCCGCACGCGCCGGTCCAGTGCCATCGAGAGTTCCGCCTCCACCACGCTCTTCGCCAGTGGGCGCAGGCGCTGGAGGTCCCCCTCGAGGGCGTGGCGCAGGACCAGGTCGGTGAACAACTCCGCCAGGGCGTCCGCGTGTTCCCGGACGCGTTTGCCGGCCGCGAGGACCTCCGCGAGGGGGATGCCCTCGCGGACCAGGGCGGCGGAGACGTCCAGCAGTCGGCGGCTGATGTGGACGATCTCGTCGCCGTCGGTGCCCAGGTAGCCGAGGTCCATGGCGGCGGCCAGGTTCTCCGCGGTGACCTCGCCCGCGAAGTGGTCGGCGAGTTCCTCGGGGGTCAGGCGGACCGGGGTCTCCTCGGTGGGGGCGCCGAGGCCGAGCAGGTCGCCGACGTCCCGGCCGTGGTCGAAGGCCTCCGCCAGCTCGGCGATGCCGCTGAGGGTGTGGCCGCGTTCCAGCAGCGCCGAGATGGTGCGCAGGCGGGCCAGGTGGTGGTCGTCGTACCAGGCGATACGGCCTTCGCGGCGGGGTGGTGGGATCAGCTTGCGCTCGCGGTAGAAGCGCAGGGTACGCACCGTGATGCCGGCCAGCCGGGCCAGCTCCTCCATGCGGTACTCGCGTCGTCCACCGTCTTCTGCCACATCGGCAGCCTATGTTGTACCGCCGGTAACTTTCCTTGTCCCGACCCCTACCGGTCGGTACGGGCGTCCTCTACTCTCCCCATTGCGCCAGTGCTCACTGGCAGAGTTCGTAGAGTCGGCAGAGTTGCCGAAGGCTGCGCGAGGCATGGAGGGGCGCGGATGGCCGAGCACGAGCATGTACGGGTGGCGGTGATCGGGTCGGGGTTCGGCGGGCTCGGGGCCGCCGTGCGGCTGCGCCGCGAGGGGATCACCGACTTCGTCGTCCTGGAACGGGCGGACAGCGTCGGCGGCACCTGGCGCGACAACAGTTATCCGGGGTGCGCCTGTGACGTGCCGTCCCACCTGTATTCGTTCTCGTTCGCGCCCAATCCCGACTGGCCGCGCACCTTCTCCGGGCAGGAACACATCCGCGCCTACCTGGAGCACGTCACGGACGTCTTCCGGCTCCGTCCGCACATCCGCTTCAACGCCGAGGTCAAGATGATGACCTGGGACGTGGAGAAGCTGCGCTGGGACATCGAGACGACCGGCGGGAACCTCTCCGCCGACGTCGTCGTCTCCGCCACCGGGCCGCTGTCCGACCCCAAGATCCCCGACATCCCGGGCCTCGACTCCTTCCCCGGCAAGGTCTTCCACTCCGCCCGCTGGGACCACGACTACGACCTCACCGGCAAGCGGGTCGCCATGGTCGGCACCGGCGCCTCGGCCATCCAGATCGTGCCGTCCATCCAGCCCGACGTCGCGAAGCTCACCCTCTTCCAGCGCACCCCGCCGTGGGTGATGCCCCGCATCGACCGCGCCATCACCGCTCTGGAGCGCGGGCTGCACCGCGCGTTGCCCTTCACCGCGCAGCTGCGCCGAGGACTGCTGTGGGGCATCCGGGAGTTGCAGGTGCAGGCGTTCACCAAGCACCCCAACGAGCTCGGTTTGGTCGAGCAGTTGGCCCGGCGCAACATGGCCCGCGCCATCAAGGACCCGGCCCTGCGCGCCAAGCTCACCCCCGACTACCGCATCGGCTGCAAGCGGATCCTGCTGTCCAGCGACTACTACCCGGCTCTCGCCCAGCCCAATGTGGACGTCGTCGCGAGCGGGCTCGCCGAGGTTCGCGGCTCGACCGTCGTCGCCGCCGACGGCAGCGAGGCCGAGGTCGACGCGATCATCTTCGGTACGGGCTTCCACGTCACCGACATGCCGATCGCCGAGCGGGTCGTCGGCGCGGACGGCAGGACGCTGGCGGAGGCCTGGAAGGGCGGGATGGAGGCCCTGCGCGGGGCCTCCGCGACCGGGTTCCCGAACTGGATGACGATCATCGGGCCCAACACCGGCCTCGGGAACTCGTCGATGATCCTGATGATCGAGTCCCAGCTGAACTACATGGCCGACTTCCTCCGGCAGCTGACCGTCCTCGGCGGCCGTGCCGCCCTCGACGCCCGCCCGAGCGCCGTCCACGCCTGGAACCGCAAGGTGCAGGAACGCATGAAGCGCACGGTGTGGAACACGGGCGGCTGCACCAGCTGGTACCTGGACGCGAGCGGCCGCAACACCACCATCTGGCCCGGTACGACGACGGAGTTCCGGCGGGCGACGCGGCGGGTGGACCTCGCCGAGTACGACGTCCTTCGGGCGCCCGGGGGGAGCGACGGGAAGGCTCCGGCGCAGCAGCCCGCGGAGGTGGACGCGTGAGCCGCCTGCCCCACGTCGCTTCCGGCCCGTACGCCCCTCCCGCCCCCGCCCATGAACTGACCGCCGTCTCCGCCGATGGCGCCCGGCTGCACGTCGAGGTGCACGGGCCCGTCGACGACACCGCCGCCCCGGCCGTCGTCCTGGCCCACGGCTGGACCTGCTCCACCGCCTTCTGGGCCGCCCAGATCCGGGACCTGGCCGCCGACCACCGTGTCATCGCCTACGACCAGCGGGGCCACGGGCGCAGCCCGGCGAGCCCGGCGTGCAGCACGGACGCGCTCGCCGACGACCTCGAGGCGGTGCTCGCGGCGACGCTCGCGCCCGGTGAGAAGGCCGTGGTCGTCGGACACTCGATGGGCGGCATGACCGTGATGGCCGCCGCCACGCGGCCCGGCTTCCGGGAGCACGCGGCGGCCGTCCTGCTGTGCAGCACGGGCAGTTCGCGGCTGGTCGCCGAGTCGACCGTCGTACCGATGCGGGCCGGGCGGCTGCGGACCTGGCTGACCCGGCACATCCTCGGCTCGCGGGCGCCGCTCGGGCCGGTCACGCCGCTCGCCCTGCGGATCCTCAAGTACGCCACAATGGGCGCCGGTTCCGCGCCGCACATGGTCGAGGCGTGCGCGCGGATCGTGCACGCCTGCCCGCGCCGGGTGCGGTACGCCTGGTCGCAGGTGCTGAATTTGCTCGATCTCGACCACGGCGTACGGGAGTTGCGGGTGCCGACGGCAGTGGTCGTGGGCACGGCCGACCGGCTGACCCCACCGGTGCACGCGCGGGCCCTGGCCGCCGCGCTCCCGCACTGCGTCGGCCTGACCGAGCTGCCCGGGCTCGGCCACATGACGCCGGTGGAGGCGCCCGAACTGGTCACCGGGAAGATCCGGGAGCTGGTCACCACGTACGCGCCGGACGCACGGAAGAAGACGGACGACGCACGGATCAAGGAGGGCGCGTGAGCAGGGTGAGCCTGGAGGGGCAGGTCGCGGTCGTCACCGGGGCCGCGCGGGGGGTCGGCGAACTGCTCGCGCGCAAACTGTCCGCGCGCGGTGCGAAGATCGCGCTGGTCGGGCTGGAGCCGGACGCGCTCAAGCAGGTCTCGGGACGGCTGCACGGCGACAGCGAGCACTGGCACGCCGACGTCACCGACCACGAGGCGATGAGCCGGGTCGCGGCGGAGGTCAAGGAACGGTTCGGGAAGGTCGACATCGTGGTCGCCAACGCGGGTGTGGCGACGGGCGGTCCGTTCGTCGACTCCGACCCGGGGTCCTGGCGGCGGGTGATCGAGGTCAACCTGATCGGATCGGCGGTCACGGGCCGGGCGTTCCTGCCGGCACTGACGGAGAGCCGGGGGTACCTGCTCCAGATCGCTTCGCTCGCCGCGATCACTCCGGCCCCGATGATGACGGCGTACTGCGCCTCCAAGTCCGGTGTGGAGGCGTACGCGCACAGCCTGCGGGCCGAAGTCGGCTACAGGGGCGTCCGCGTGGGGGTCGCCTACCTGTCGTGGACCGACACCGACATGGTGCGCGGGGCCGATCAGGACGACGTCATGCGGGAGTTGAGGCAGCGGCTGCCGTGGCCGTCCAACAAGACCTATCCACTGGGGCCGGCGGTGGACCGGATCGTGGCCGGGATCGAGCGGCGGTCGAGCCATGTCTACGGGCAGTGGTGGCTGCGCGGGATGCAGGGCGTGCGCGGGTATCTGCCGGGGCTCATCGGGACGGTGGGGCAGCGGGAGATGCGGCGGTTCGCGGACCGGCTCACGGGGATGCGGACGGGGCTCGTCGGGGCGGGCGGGGCGGCCGACGAGCAGCACAGGACTACGTACCGTCACTGATCGACATGCGTACGGTCACCGCCCGTGTGAATCTGGTCGAGCCCGATCCCCTCACCCACACGGGAGTGAAACCACATGGGCATGAAGGACAAGTCCCAGGACCAGGCCGAGCAGTTGCAGCAGCAGGCCAAGGACAAGCTCGGCGAGGGCCGGGAAAAGGCGGGCCAGCGCCCGCAGCACGAGCGTGACCGCTCGTCCCAGCAGCGTGACCGTTCGTCCCAGCAGCGCGACCGTTCGTCCCAGCAGCGCGACCGCGCCCGTAAGGACATCGACGAGCCGCGGGACGACGTGGAGGACCGCTTCGACCAGGACTACGACGCCTAGTCGTTGCGCTCGTCTTCACCCGTAGAGCGTGGGGTGCCCCTTGAGTAGGGGGCACCCCACGTTTGCGTGGCACCCCCAGGCCGTCAAGGTGGCCTTCAACCAAGCAACCAGGGCTCCCCCGGCGCAATCGGCTTACGGCTCCCCCGGCATGTGGCGCGGGGGCAGCTTCGGGCGGGAGCGGTCCGGAACCTCGCGGTAGTCCGGTGGGGTTGCTGCCGGGTTTGTCTTGAGGAGTTCCAGGGCCAGTTCCACCGCGTCGACGAGTTGGGCCTGGCGGCCCTCGGCCCAGTCCAGGGGGGTGCGCAGGATCTCGAGGTCGGGGGCGACGCCGTGGTTCTCGACGGACCAGCCGTACGCGTCGAACCAGGCCGCGTTCATCGGCACCGTGATCACTGTGCCGTCGCCCAGGCGGTGCCGGCCGGTCATGCCGACCACACCGCCCCAGGTGCGCTGACCGACCACCGGGCCCAGCTTCAGCAGCTTGAAGGCCGCCGTGATCATGTCGCCGTCGGACGAGGTCGCCTCGTCCGCGAGGGCCACGATGGGGCCCCTCGGTGCGTTCGAGGTGTACGACACCGGCTGGGCGTTGCGGGTCAGGTCCCAGCCGAGGATCGTGCGCGACAGCTTCTCGATGACCAGTTCGCTGATGTGGCCGCCGGCGTTTCCCCGGACGTCCACGATCAGCGCCGGCCTCGACACCTCCATCCGCAGGTCCCGGTTGAACTGCGCCCAGCCCGAGCCGCCCATGTCGGGGATGTGCAGATAGCCGCAGTGGCCGCCGCTCGCCTCCCGTACTACCACCCGGCGTTTGGCCACCCAGTCCTGGTAGCGCAGCGGCCGCTCGTCGATCAGGGGGACGACGGCGACCCGGCGCGGGGAACCCTCGCCCTCCGAATCGAAGGAGCCCGAAGGGCCTTCCTTGGAAGGGGGGTGGGCGACGGGTTGGGAGAACGTCAGCTCCACCGTCGTACCGCCCGATCCCGCCAGCAGCGGATACGGGCCCGCCACCGGATCCACCGGGCGGCCGTCCACGTGGGTCAGGACCGCCCCCTCGCGGATGCCCGTGCCCGCCAGCGGTGAGCGGGCCTTGGAGTCGGAGGAGTCGCCGGGCAGGATCCGCCCGATCGTCCAACCGGCCTCCCGACGCTCGAAGTTGGCGCCGAGCAGGCCCTGCCAGCGCTGGTAGTGCGCCGGGCCCTCGTTGCGGCGGGCGGCGGCGACGTACGCGTGGGAGGTGCCCAGCTCGCCCAGCACCTCGCGCAGCAGGTCGGCGAACTCGTCCGGGGACGCGACGCGTTCGACCAGGGGGCGGTACTGCGCGAGCACCCCGTCCCAGTCGATGCCGCACATGTTCGGCTCCCAGAAGTACGCCCGGATCAGCCGGCCCGCCTCCTCGTACGCCTGGTGCCAATCGGCGGCCGGGTCGACCACGTGCAGGATCCGGCGCACGTCGATCCAGGTCGTCGTGTCGGCGTCACCGGACTCGGTGGAGGGCACCGCGCGCAGGTCGCCCTCGTCGACCACGACCAGCCGGGTGCCGTCGCCGCTCACCGCGAACCAGTCGAGGTGGCCGACGAGGTCGGACTTCTTCGCCTTGCTGATGTTGAAGCACTCCAGCGTCGGCCGGCCGGTGGTGTCGTCCGGGTTCACGAACGTCTCGCCCAGCGCGCCGGAGATCGGCCAGCGCAGCCAGACCAGGCCGCCGCCCGCGACCGGGTACAGCGCCGAGTACTTGGAGGCGATGACCGGGAACGGCGTCACCCGGTTCTCCAGGCCCTCGATCTCCACGGTCACCGCGCCGCCCTCGCCGGGCTTCTCGGCCTCGACCGGGTCGAGGCCGCCGGCCGCCGGACGGCCCTCGGGATTCAGGGCGAAGGGGGAGGGGGTCGCCGAGGACAGGGGGACCAGGTAGGGCTTGCAGCCGAGCGGGAAGGACAGGTCGCCGGTGTGCACGTCGTACACCGGGTCGAAGCCCCGCCAGGACAGGAAGGCCAGGTACCGGCCGTCCCGGGTGAACACCGGGTTCTCGTCCTCGAAGCGGCCGTTGGTGACGTCGACGATGAGACGGTCCTTTGTGCGGGCCATCTTGATCTGCCGCAGCGTGCGGCCGATCCCCGGGTGCGACCAGGTCAGCCACGCCCCGTCCGGGGAGAAGGAGAGGTGGCGCACCGGGCCGTTGACCGACCGGATCAGCTCGGTGACCTCGCCGCCGGAGCCGTCGGGATCCTCCGTGACGTCGAGCAGCAGCAGCCGTCCGTCGTGCGCGGCGAGGGCGAGCCGCTCGCCCCCGGGGTCGGAGACCATCTCCAGGACGCGGCCCAGTGCGCCGGAGGCGAGCCGGCGGGGTGCGCGGTCGCCGGAGGCCCGCGGGAGGTAGGCGATCTCGACGGCGTCCTCGCCCTCGGCGTCGGTGACGTAGGCGACCCGCCCGCTCGCGCCGAGCATCTCCGGGAGCCGGACGCGGACCCCGGGCGTGTCGATGAGGGTGCGCGCGGGGCCGTCCCGGTGGGTCAGCCAGTACAGGGAGCCGCGCACGACGACGGCGCTGGCCCGGCCCGTCTCGTCGACCGAGATGCCGTCCACGTGCTGGGCGGCCGGCACCTGGTACGGACGGCGGCCCGCCTGCGGACCGCTCAGCCGCACGTCCAGTTGGCGCGGGACCGAGTCCGGGGACAGGTCGTCGACGATCCACAGGTCGCCCGCACACTGGTACACCACCCGGGTGCCGTCGCTGGAGGCGTGCCGGGCGTAGAAGGCGTCGTGGTCGGTGTGGCGGCGCAGGTCGGAGCCGTCGTAGGCGCACGAGTACAGGTTGCCGATGCCCTCGTGGTCGGAGAGGAAGGCGATCCGGCCGCCGACGAACATGGGGGAGTGCAGATGGCCGCCGATGTCGGCGAGCAGCCGCTGCCCGTGCAGCCACAGCCGGCCCATGGCGCCGCCCCGGTAGCGCTTCCAGGAGGCCGGTTCGTGCGGCGGGGTGCCGTTGAGCAGCAGGGTTCTGCGTTCGCCGTCGAGGTCGGCGACCTGGATGTCGGAGACCGGGCCCCAGGGGAGCTTGCGGCCGGGGTCGCCCTCGGTGGCGACCTTGTAGGCCCAGGTGAAGTACGAGAAGGGCTGGCCGTGGGAGGCGACGGCGAGGATGTCGCTGTGTCCCTTGTCGTCGGGCGGGGTCCAGCCGCACACCTGGGTGTCCGAGCTGCCCCAGTACGTCAGCTGCCGGCTGGGTCCGCCGTCCACCGGAACCAGGTGGAGTTCGGGCACCAGGCTGCGCCAGCTCGTGTACGCGATGTGGCGGCCGTCGGGCGAGAAGCGGGGGTGGCCGAGCTTGGTGCGGTCCACGGTGAGCCGCCAGGCGCGGTCCGCTCCGTCGAGCGGCGCCAGCCAGAGGTCGTCCTCGGCCACGAAGCACAGCAGATCACCGCTGAGGTGCGGCAGGCGCAGATAGCTCACCTCCCCATGCTTCGCCGCGGGATGGACCGGAGCAACTTATGAAAAACCGACAGGCGTGACCCAGCATACGTACGAAACGGTTTCGTTTCGCTGAAAATCGCGCTACAGTCGTCACGTACGAAACCGTGTCGTTCGGAGCGGGAAGGCGGCAGACATGGCTCAAGCGTCCAAGGGCGCGGCGTCAGCCGCTCCGGTGGAGCCGGTGCCTGCACGGGGGCGTCGCAGTCGCATCACGCCCGAGCGTGAGGCCGAGTTGTACGAGGTCGTGCTCGACCTGCTCCGGGAAGTCGGCTACGACGCCCTCACGATGGACGCCGTGGCCGCCCGCACCCGGTCCAGCAAGGCGACGCTCTACCGCCAGTGGGGCGGCAAGGCCGAGCTGGTGGCCAGGGCGATACGGCACAGCAAGCCGGGTCGCGTCGGCGACGTCGACACCGGCTCCCTGCGGGGCGACTTCCACGCTCTCGCGATGCGTGAGGACGACTGCACCATGGAGCGGAACTCCGCGCTGATGCGGGGACTCGCCATGGCGATGCACACCAACCCGGACCTCATGCGTGCGTTCAGGGAACTGCTCGTGGAACCGGAGATGGAGGACTTGCGCCGTGTGCTGCAGCGCGCCGTCGACCGGGGCGAGGTCCGCGCGGACAACCCCGCGCTGGGCTACGTGGTGCACATGATGCTCGGCGCGTTCGCCACCCGTGCGCTGATCGACGAGTTGCCGCCGACGCGAGAGTTCCTCACCTCGTACATCGACGCCGTGGTCCTCCCCGCCCTCGGCGTACCCACCCACTGACACGTCCCCCCAGCCAGCCCACCTGACGTCACCGCTCACGTCGTCGGGCCGATCACCCCTGCCTCCCCGTGGGCTGATCACCCCTGCCCAGAACAACCCCACGACCTGACCGGGAGTACGCCCACGTGGCCACGTTCCTGTACAAAGCCGGCCGACTCGCCTTCCGGCGACGACACTTCGTCGTCCTGATATGGGTGGCGCTGCTCACCCTCGCCGGCTTCGGCGCCGCCTCCGCGCCCGCCGCGGGCTCCTCCTCCTTCTCCATCCCCGGCACCGAGGCGCAGAAGGCCTTCGACCTGCTGGACCAGCGCTTCCCCGGCATGAGCGCCGACGGGGCGACCGCGCGGGTCGTCTTCAAGGCGCCCGCGGGCGAGAAGGTGACCGACGCCCCCAACAAGGCGACCGTGAAGAAGACCGTCAAGGAGTTGGCCGACGGCTCCGAGGTCTCCTCCGCCGCCGACCCGTTCACCGCGCACGCCGTGAGCAAGGACGGGACGGTCGCCTACGCCCAGGTGAAGTACAAGGTCTTCGGCATGGAGCTGGAGGACTCCGCCAAGGACGCCCTGAAGCAGGCCGCGCAGGACGCGCGCGACGCCGGGCTCACCGTCGAGGTCGGCGGTGACGCGCTCAGCGCGGTGCCCGAGACCGGGTCCACCGAGGTCGTCGGCATCGTGATCGCCGCGGTCGTCCTCGTCATCACCTTCGGCTCGCTGATCGCGGCCGGTCTGCCCCTGCTGACGGCGCTGATCGGCGTGGGCATCGGCGTCTCCACGATCACGGCGCTGGCGAACGCCCTGGACCTGGGCTCCACGACGTCCACGCTCGCGATGATGATCGGCCTGGCGGTCGGCATTGACTACGCGCTGTTCATCGTCTCCCGCTACCGGGCCGAACTGGCCGAGGGCCGCGAACGCGAGGAGGCGGCCGGGCGGGCCGTCGGTACGGCGGGCTC
The DNA here is from genome assembly GCF_040608235.1 of Streptomyces sp. NPDC005202. Taxonomy (NCBI): domain Bacteria; kingdom Bacillati; phylum Actinomycetota; class Actinomycetes; order Kitasatosporales; family Streptomycetaceae; genus Streptomyces; species Streptomyces sp. NPDC005202. Next base: position 87,090 of record NZ_JBEXHW010000029.1, read on the forward strand.
GGCGGTGGTCTTCGCCGGTCTGACGGTCGTCATCGCCCTCGTCGGCCTGTCCGTCGTCAACATCCCGATGCTGACGAAGATGGGCGTCGCGGCGGCCGGTACGGTCGTCATCGCGGTCCTCATCGCGCTCACCATGATCCCGGCGCTGCTGGGCTACGTGGGCCGCAGGGTGAAGCCGGCCGGCGAGAAGAGCCGGTTCCTCGGTGGCGGCCGGACGCCGAGGAAGCCGGGCAGGCCGAACATGGGCACCCGCTGGGCGAGCTTCGTCGTCCGCCGTCCGATCGCGGTCCTGCTGCTGGGCGTCGTCGGACTCGGCGCCGCCGCGATCCCGGCGTCCTCGCTGGAACTGGGCCTGCCCGACGACGGCTCCCAGCCGACATCGACGACGCAGCGCCGGGCGTACGACCTGCTGTCGGAGGGCTTCGGGCCCGGCTTCAACGGCCCGCTGATGCTGGTCGTCGACGCCAAGGCGAGCGACGACCCGAAGGCCGCGGTCACCAAGGTCACCGACGACGTCAAGGGCCTCAAGGACGTGGTCACGGTGACCCCGGCGACCTACAACAAGGCCGGCGACACGGCCGTGATCACGGTCGTCCCCGACTCCAAGCCGTCGTCGTCGACGACGGAGGACCTGGTGCACGCGATCCGCGACGAGGGCGACGGCATCAAGGCGGACACGGACGCGAAGGTCCTGGTCACCGGCACGACGGCGATGAACATCGACGTCTCGCAGAAGCTCAACGACGCCCTGTTCCCGTACCTGGCGCTCGTGGTCGGCCTGGCGTTCCTGCTCCTGATCGTGGTCTTCCGCTCGATCCTGGTCCCGCTGAAGGCGGCGCTCGGCTTCCTGCTGTCGGTGATGGCCGCGCTCGGCGCGGTGGTCGCGGTGTTCCAGTGGGGCTGGCTGTCCGGCCTGCTGGGCGTGGAGGAGACCGGCCCGGTCATGTCGATGATGCCGATCTTCATGGTGGGCGTCGTCTTCGGCCTCGCGATGGACTACGAGGTGTTCCTCGTGACGCGGATGCGGGAGGCCCACGTCCACGGGGAGAAGCCGAGCCAGGCGGTGGTTACCGGCTTCAAGCACGGCGCGAGGGTCGTGACGGCGGCCGCGGTCATCATGATCGCCGTCTTCTCGGGCTTCATCGGCTCCAGCGAGTCCATGATCAAGATGATCGGCTTCGGCCTCGCCATCGCGGTCTTCTTCGACGCGTTCATCGTCCGCATGGCGCTAGTCCCGGCGGTGCTCGCCCTGCTCGGCAGGAAGGCCTGGTGGCTGCCGAGGTGGCTGGACCGCGCTCTGCCCAACGTCGACGTGGAGGGTGAGGGCCTGCGCACCTGGCAGCCGAAGGACACGGATCCGGACGAGGACCGGGAGCTGGTACGGGCATGATGCGACAGCTTCCTTGAGAGACCGGCCGGTGAGGGTTCCGTGGGGACGGCGCACCCTCACCGGCCTTCTTCTTCGGCCTTGCTCGGCCTTGCTCGGCCTTCTTCGGCAGGGAATTCGTTCGTGACGTCCGTATCCGGTGTATCCGGCAGCTAACCTGCCGTTCATGACGTCTTCCCAGTCAGGAGCCCACCCCCGCTTCGCCGAGGCCCTGCGTGAGCTGGGCTCGATGAGCTGCTCGCCGGGGTTCGCCGGTTTCCTTGGCCGCACTAACACCGCACGGCATGACGACCATGCGGTGTTCCCTGGCGCAGGCGCCGGGGACGTGTCCCCGGCGCCCGACACGGGTGTTACCTCTTGTGGCAACCCCACTTGCCGTTGACCTTCGTCAAGTGCTCTCCCTTGGGGCACTTCTTGTGGGGCGGCGTGGGGCTCGGTGACACGTGCGGACTGGCGGCCACTTGGGCGTTCGCCAGCGGCACCGCGAAGGCGGTACCCGTAGAGGCCACGGCTGCTCCACTGGCCAGCATGCCTGCGGCGGCGCTGGTGGCCAGAGCGCGTACGAATCGGTTTCGCATAACTGGCAACCTTTCCGTGCTCGACGTCGGTTCCTCAGTCAATTCTTGGAGCCCTTCATCCAGCTCGCATCTCGATCATCAGTGGCATCCGATAGCTGGGGGTAGTTCGGCGATCCGAAAGTTGAACCGTATTCGGCGCCAGGGCCCCGGCTGCCACAACCACTCTATGAGTTGCGCTACTTGTCCTTGTCACTCACGGGTTGCGAGACCAACCGCTTGACCCATCGCTCGTTGAAGCCCGCCAACAGCCCGACTCCGACCCAGAAGAAGAACGATTGCGCCACGAGGGCATCATTGAACGGGTCCTTGTCCATCAAGAGAGTCTCGGTTGGATCTGGAAGGAGCACTACAACTGTCCAAGGGCAGCCGCCAGGAGGTCATGGCATCAATGCGCCTCGCTCGCGAGGAAACCTCCAGCGGGGTGGACAGGATCCCACTCCCCACAGATACGGTCGTGGTCGTGTCTGGCGCATGCCAGGTTGGTCACCCGTAGGCGTACGCCAGTTGATCGCGCGCGACTAGGGGAGCTGGTACGGGCATGGCGGTTGACGCTGCTCGCACGGAAGAGGGGTTCACGTCGGCGGGGGCTGCGCGGGTGATGACCAACTGGGGCGCCACAGAAGCCGGAATGTGTCCCGTTGATGGGACCATCTGATGCATGATGAGGACATGGCATCGGAGGACGTCTCAGTCAGGGCGATCAGGCAGACTTAGTCATATTTGTCCACGGGACCTTCGCAGGCGACAAGAGCGAAGAAGAGAGTGGCGCTCGGTGGTGGCAGCGGGGCAGCGTTGTCTGGCAATGGTTCGCGCATAACTTGCCGACCGGCACAGCTCTGCCCGACGACGACACCCGATTGTTCCAGTGGAGTGGCGCCAATACGCAAACCGACCGCCTTGAGGCCGGCAGTGCGTTACTGGCAGAGTTGAGCTCGTTTCAGCTGCGCTTGAGGGAGAGTTGCCGAGTGAGGGAAGGGACACCGAACGACGTCCGCAAGGGAGCCTCTTGGTGCACACGGCCTATTTCTCCAACGAACAAGTGCTCTGCCTCATAACCGCACACATCGCGATGTGTCGTTCGACCTTAAGGCGAGAATTGGTCGACTCCTCGTACTCGAACGAGTCCGTTCGGTGGATTATGCAGACAAAGGAGGCGGTAAATCTTTCCTGGCGCGAGCATGTGCAACGAGTCCGTGAGATGGCGCCCGCGCAGGCACCCCAAATAGACGCCATCGTTCTTGACACGACGACATCGCATCTGTAGCAACTCAGGGCAGAAGGTGTCCTCCGTCAACCCGGGTTCATGCAGTAATAGCTTCGCTGGCCAAGGGGACCGGCTGAGGCCATTCCGTACACCCCGGCCTCGTCCCGCGTCTCTGCTTGCAGCCTGACCGTCCCTGGGGCGAAGGGCAGTTCAACCGCTGGAGTCAACGCTTTGGCAGATGTGCCACATGGGCGCTTTGGTCAACTGCCAACTGAGACCTGGTCGATGCGCTTAGACGACCGCCGGGACAGGGGTCAAGCTAAGACCGTGTCCTATGTGGTGAGGCGGAGCAGTCGCTTGTAGCAGCACAGGGCTGCGGCGAGTCCGAGAAAGGCCAGGTAGTTGCGGGGGTCG
>NZ_JBEXHW010000030.1:0-31430 GCF_040608235.1 Streptomyces sp. NPDC005202
GGAAGCGTGAGAACTCCCATCATCCCAGGTCAGCAGGCACCTCTTCTCGTCTCCCCCCAAAAAAGTGCACCCGTCACGCGGTGGATCGAGGCTGATCCATCACGAGCGTGGCCTGGCCCGGGCCGAGCAACCACTCACGCAGCCGCAGCGCCTCGACGGTGGTGGAGAATCCGGGACCCCGGGATGCCGCAGTCACAGGCAATCACCTCTTTGACCTGGTGCATAAGGAAGGTCGTCCACGTTGACATGCCATTGCAGCGCTTACCAGTCATTCGTGAATCTTCGCTGTCTGCCCCCGGCGAACTGCTGTCCGTTGACAGCGAATCCAGTCCGACGCGAGGCGCCGACCTTCGCGGACAACTTCGCTGGCAACGCAGTCGTATGGCGCGCGTAGCGCTCCGAGCGTTCCCACCTGCGGTGACTGGATTTGGATGGCAAGGACGGCTGCGGACTGGGTTGGGTGGTAACGACAACTGCGACACTCTGAGACTACGCGGCAGGGCATCCCGAGCCGCAGGCATCCGACGGCCGGCACCCATCTCTTTTTCCCGTGAGCAGGGGCCTGCCCCGAGACGACCACACACGGCTAGATTGCGCCTGCTGTGGCCTCCAGGTAGAGGATGGACCGCTCGCCGAACTAGGCCACCGCCCAGCGTCTCAACGCGATTTCTCCCTCACATGCAGCCGGGCTCGGCAGCGATGACCACGGCAGGATGCCGCGCCGGAATTCGGCTGCCCTGAATCACCCTTCGCCGGCCGACGCTGTCGGTGAGACCGAGGAGATCGGGGTACGCGCCGACCAGAAATCGGAGTGAACGTAGGGGAGTCCCTTGGATTCCGGTGAGTTCGGATCAAGGGGCTTCCTGGGCGCTTCGGTGACCTTCGACTCGGCGACGCACGGGGAGGTCACGTGGAATCCGGCCTGGCCCTTGTACCCGAACTCCAGGCTGACCTGGAAGCCGTCAGGCGCGGTCGCGAAGACGGCCGGCATGTCGGCGCTGCTCCGTACCGATGTGATCTTGTAGCCCTGCTTCTTCCAGTACCGCTCGACGACGCCCAGGAAGCTGCCACGCCGCTCCGCGGAGATGATCGTCATCACGTAGCGGCGACGGGTTACCGATCCTGTCCCTGTGCCGTCGTTCTTGAAGTCAGTGCACCTGGAAGCGCTCGACGGGCCTCGCATGGCCTCGACCGAGAGGGTGACTGCCTTGAGAGTCGCGTCGATGATGCCTTCTGCGCGGTCGGCGGCCTCCTGCATGTTCACATTCGCCTCCTTCCCCGAGGTCGCTTCCTTCCCCTTGCTTCCGTTGCTGCCTGCGAAGCTGCAGCCGGAAATGACAAGAGTTGCCGCCACAAGGGCCACTGCGCGAGTTTTCATCGAGGCTTATCGCAAGTCACAAGATCGGGGCGGCCCGCGGCGATGGCTGCAATATTGGTAGCCGATACGGGGTCTTTGTCCCGGGCGGGGTTGAAATAATTGGAATGCGCCGAGTCGGCCCCTGGCCGTCGAACAACGGCATGGTCCGGTCCGCCACTTTGAACCGTTTGGCATCGAAGGCTTCGGTCGCACACGTGGTCTTTGCCCACACCAAGATCCTGCGTCTTGTCGACACCCGTCCCGGAACTTCCAACGAGAATGAGCCATAACGGCACGATGTCAGTACTCCTTACTAAGGTCCGTTCCCTTCGGCGCGCGGAAGCAGCCAGAGACGACGCGGACCTGGATCATGGGCTGCTGGGTTCCCGACGAGCCCGTGATGTGCAAGGAAGCATTGACTGAGAAGGGTTCCTTCTCTGAATCGGCGGTGAGTTCGAGGTTCTTGTTTGCGCTGGTGTCGCGGCCGTAGGCGACGACTTTCCAGCCGTTCTTGGGCAAGCTCTGCCGCAGGCGCTGGAAACCGGCCTCCAGTTTGTCGGGGGCCACTTCGTAGATCGACCAAGGGTGGCGCATGCGGTAAAGGTGATCGGGGTCCTCGTCACAGAGGGAGACGCCAGCACCCCCCTCCGTCACTTTCCCTTCCTTGATTCCGATCATGTCGAGAATCTGACTGGAGAGGTGGTTGGCCTTCGTTCTCGCCTGGTCGACCGCCAGAGTCGTCGGCTCGGCGGTCTTACCCGCATCATTCACTTCTTTGTTTGTCACGTCTTTTGAGCATCCCGTCATGACGATGGCCACAACACCGGCCGCGGCGCAAAGGGCGAACCGATGCCGTGGGAGCAGATGCCTGAGCGAGTTCACTTGTCTTCCTTAATGTCACCATACTTGCCGACGACAACTGCCCCCTGGTTCTCCAGTGAAACTGACCCCTCGTCCCAGTAGCCGCTGTGCCCGCTGGTGTTCACATGCATCCGATGCGCCCCGAATGCCTCGTCGGACGGGATGGTCTGGATGTAACCGGCACTGTAGGGAACCCCGTCGTAGTACTGCACGCCCCACTTCTGTCCACCCAGGAACGGTCGGCCGATGTAGGGCACCGGGTCGTCGCTGGCGGCCTCGGACCACACATGGTTGCTGCCCACGCCCAGGTCGCTCGCGTCGCCCACCAGCATGCCCGGACTGCCGGCGACCACGATGTCGTTGGCAGCGATGTGGTGTTCCTTGGTGGCAGCACCGACGACGGTGGTGCCGTAGCTGTGGGCGATGACCGTCGTGTGGCTTGACGGCGTGCATGCTTCAGAGCCGCTGCGGGCCGTCTGCAGGCCGTCCAGGAAGTTGTTGAGCTTGGGAGCGGAGTCGTAGGCATAGCTCGGCGAAGGGGAATCGGTAACGATGTTCTGCGGGGCGTCGTAGCCGATCCAGGTGATGGTGGACGTGGTCTTGTCGGGGGCCTGTGCATGCGCCTCCTGCCACGTATCCGTCATCCGCTTGATGTCGCCGCCGGCCTTCGCCAGCTGCGCCCCCGTCCCGGGCACGTACACAGCCGTGTTGTCCGCCGTGTCCGGGTTGCCGTTGGCGATGATCGCGTGTCCGAGGCCCTTGGTGTCGAAGCCGAGCACGTACGCCTGTGGCAGGCCGGGCTTGCCATTCGGGCCGGGCACGCCGCTTGCGTCAAGCCTGGCCTGGATATCGTCCATGCCGTTGAGCATGTCCCGCACCCCCGCGCCGCCGGCCTTCTGCCACTGCTGCCAGATCGGGTTGACGACGGCTGAGGGAGGGTCGCCGACCTGGACGTACTGCGGCGGCTCGGGCCCCAGTCGCTCGTACTCCTGGGCGAACTGTGCCCGTGTTTCCGCCAGCACGATCCGGTTGGAGGTGTCGCGCACCTCGGACGGCAGGCCGTCGAGCGCGCCGATCTCGGCCGGATAGAGAGTCGCGTACTCATCGCGCTGCTCGTCGGTGAGGCTGTCCCACCACTTCCTGTTCTCGGCGGGAGACTTTCCGTGCGGGATCTTCTTCTCGTCGAGGTAGTCGCCGACGGTCCTTTGCACGGCCTGCAAGTCCTTGGCCGCGTCGATCAGCATGTCGTCGGTGACGTCTAGCCCGGTCGGGGCCTTGAGCTTGCGGAGCACGGAAGCGTAGCGCGCGTCGATCTCGCCTGCGTCGCGCACCGCGCTCGCGATGCGTTCCGCGATGTCCTCGGCCATGGCCTTGTTGGGATTGCCGCCGCCTTCGCCCTTACCCGGCAGGTAAGGGATCGGCGCGCCCGCTCGAGCCGTACCACCGCCCACGCCCGGAGCTAACGGCACGATAGGGTCTGCTGACTTTCCTGGAGCGTGCGCCCCGGAAAGGGCCGGCGCCGGGGTGCCGTCCTTCGAGATAGGTGGTGGATACGTCACCGAACCATCCTCGTTCACCGTGAACTTGAACGCCTCGGCGTCTTCCAACGCCTGCTTCAGCTTTCGCTGAGGTCCCTCCAGTTCGGCGGCGAGGGATTCCAGCGTCGTCCGGATCAGACCGCACTCACCGTGGATGTACTGGTAGTTACGACTGAGTCGGTCCAAGTCGCTGGCTGCCTTGGTTGCCGTCTCCCCCTTCTGGGTGGACCGGACTGGAATCGTCATCTCCCGGTCGACCCGAAGCCGGGCGGCGTCCGCGCGGTGACTTACCTTGCCCCAGCCGCCGGCTGCGTTCCGGTACTCGGACAGCTTCAGGTCGCGAAGCTGCTGCCATGTGGACACCAGGCTCACCTCGCCCAATCCGGGGTGTTGCCCACATGAACACCACCCACTCGGCCCCCGACGTGCTGGTCGACCTCACCGAAGTGCTTCCCGGTCTTGGCCAGCGTTCCGTGCAGCCTGCCGCATTCGTTCCGGACAGCAGTAAGCCGAGCCTCCCAGGTGGCACGGATCTCATTCAGCGCGGCCGTACAGTCGAATCCCTCGGTGCCGCCCGCTACGCCGGTGCTGGCCTCCTTGAGGTCGGTCAGGCCGTTGTTGGTGTCGGTGTGCAGTTCGTCCGCGACGCCGGACGCGCTCGTCCACGGTGTCTTGCTGATCCGCAGGTCGGCGTCCCCGCCCCCGGTGCCACCGCCTCCCCCGCCGTTCACGCTCGCCAGTTGCATGCGACCGCGTCCCGCTTCGTCGGCGCGGGGCGGAACGCCTACAGCCTTCTCCCAGTCAAACCCCACGTGCCTGTCCTCCCCACACCATGCGCGGTCCCTCCCCGTGCCTCGTCGTACGTCGCCGAGATGCTGTGAACGCGCTACCACAGCGCTGCGGTGGTCGAGACGCACAGTAACGACGCAGCACCGCGTGCCCCATCCGTATCGGCCACCAGCCAATCTGAGTACGCGTACTCAGACGGAACCCGGTCCTCGATCGGACGGGGGGACGCTGTTCGGAGGAACGGGGGGCGCGTATGGCGGAGGCGTGACCCCTGGGGCTGCGTAGGGCGATCGGCTGGGTTCCGGGAAGGGCGCTGGGAGTGGTACTGCGGTCGTCGTCCGACGCCTGCGGACGATGGTGGCAACCGTGATCGCGGCTCCGAAGAGCACGACAGCTCCGACGCCCAGCGCGATCCAGAAAGTGGTGTCGGCACCGGATGAGGATGATGCCGCGGCTGAGTTGTCATTTCTTGCCGACTCACCGGCGCTTGCGGTCTGGGAGGCATCCGGGGATGCCGGCTTCGACACCGCCGTCTTCAAGTCCGGAAGCGGATACACGCCGGCGGGGCCCGGGTCACCGGGGTTCTGCAATGCGATGCGCGGCCGCACGATGCCGTAGCCGATGGCGTCGTTGCGTTTGGCGCCGTCCGTGGGGGCGCCGATGGTGTTGAGCATGACGCGGAGGACCTGGTTGTTGGTCCAGTCAGGGTGCTTGGACCAGATGAGGGCGGCGCTGGCGGAGGCGATAGCGGTGGCGTCGCTGGTGCCGTCGGTCTTGCAGAAGCCTGTCGTGCTGGTGCATGCGGCGACCATGTCATCGCCGGGCGCGGACATGTCCACCTGAGGGCCGTACTCGGACCACGAAGTACGCCGGAGGTCCTTGCCCACCGCTGCCACGCCGACGACACCGGGTGTCGCTGCGGGGTACTCGACCGGATTTCCCTTGTCGCCGCTGTTGCCGACGCCCGCGAAGATCAACGCTCCCTTCCCCAAGGCGTACTTGACAGCAGCGGTCACGTCGGGCGAACCCTCCTCCGCCCCCATCGAGACGTTGATGATCTGTGCGCCCGCGTCCGCCGCGTAGCGAATCGCCTTCGGGAGCACCTGGTTGAACTGCTCGATGAACGCCGCCTCGTTGGCCGCCGTTGTGGACTTCGGCATACGTACCGGGAGGATCCTGACCCCCGGAGCGAGCCCGAAGGCGCCGTTTCCGCCGTCAGCGGCTCCGGTCCCGGCGATGAGACCAGCCATGCCCGTTCCGTGACCGTCGTAGTCGGTGTGCTCGTCTCCTGCCTGACCCTCGGCGAAGTCCTTCCCACGTAGGACGCGCCCCTTCAGGTCAGCGTTGCCCGCGTCCACTCCTGTGTCGATCACGGCGACCGTGATGCCCTTGCCAGTGCTCGTGCGCCACATCTGCTCTGCCTTCATGGCGTCGAGGAACCACTGCTGTGCACGCATCCCCTCCGCATACGCCGGCTGGCCCGCTGCGCCTACCAGCAGCAGGCCCAGCACGGCTGATGCTGCGGCCTTACGGCGCCCCAGTCGGGTCCTCTTGAAGAGCATGGGCTTTCCTTCGCTGTTCGCGGGCAGTCACTCGGTGGTCGGACGAGCGGAACGGCGGCCGTCCTTCCGATTCCGCTGCTCCTTGGATCGGCGGCCGCCAGGCGTGGCTGCGGTGCTACGCGGTTGGTCTGAAGATGCTGATGACGGCTCCCGCGGAGTCGCATTGGCGCGGTTGCCGCCTGACCGCTTGGGGGTGGGCGCACCGCCAGAGATGCCCCCTCGCACAGGAGCTCCCGAGCTCAGGGACCCCCGAGGCGACTCCTGCGGGCTGCCGCCGACGACTCTTCCGTAGGGCGAGGCGGTGCGACCACCAGGGACCCCAGCATCGCGACCAACTGGCTGGGGCGCAGGACCACCGGTGCCTGTCGTAGGACGCCCCACTGGGCCGCGGGCGGTCGGGCCCTCCGTACCCACCACCGTTCCGCGGGGGATGGCCCCTGTCGGCAGGCCCGTAGAAGGCGTGGTCGGGCGTCCCCCGACAATGCCGTTGCCGCCGCCGCTCGGCATGCGTCCGGGATTCGGCGTCGGGACTTCCTCGCCTGGCGCCAAGGGGGGCCGTCCGGGAACCGCCCCCCGCCCCGGTTCTGCCGGACCGGCCGGCATTCCTGCTCGTTGCGCTGGCATTCCTCCTCGTTCCAGAGGACCAGTGACGTCTCTGCCCGGCGTCACCGAGCCAGTTACCGGCCTGACCGGCCCCGCCTGCCACGCAGGTGTTCTGATGCTGCTCCCGAACGCGGGAGGGATGATCGCAGGCTGTGCTGGACCGGGGCCGTCGGCCCGACCGGCGCCAGGGAGACCACTCGGCGTGCTCGTAGGCGTGCTCGCCGCCGTGTGCGGGGCATGGGGCAACGTGCCCACGGAGTCGATGGCCATCCGGGAAGGTGGTTCGGCCTTCCCCGCCGGAGGATGCTGTGACAGGCCCACGTGATCGGGCGAGGTCGCCGGCTGCGATACGGAACCAGAGCTTGAGTGCGTTGCCGGTCCCTGGTCGGCTGCGTGCGAGGGCATGCCAGTCACCGCAGGAGCATGGCCGACGTCGCTTCTCGTCGGGCCGACGACACTGCTGTCCCGGCCCACGGTAAGGGATCCCGACGGCGGCACGATCGCTTTCGGCGGCGGCGGAAACTTCGGCCGCCCCAGCCTGTTCATCTGCGTGGCCGACCACTCGTAGGTCTGCCCCAGCTTCCGCATCTGCGCCGCTGCCTCCAGGCGGACCTTCTCCTTGTGCGCCGCCAGCGCGGCCAGCTCGCTCTCTGACTTGGCGCTGACCGCGGCCGCGTCCGGGTCGTTGTGCGCCGCCTTCGCAGCGTCCAGATTCGCCTGTGCGCCCTTGGTGTCGCGCGGAATGGATGCCTGCGCCTGCGCGATCGCCCCGGAAGCCTCGCGCAGCCACTTCCCAGCGCCTTCGCTGAAGTCACCAAGCCGCAGAGTTGAGTTGGCCAGGTCGGCCGACCAGGTGCGAAACGCGTGCGCGCCCTCGCCCTTCCATTCCACCCACTGCGGGCGGACCTTGAGCTCCTCGGCGATCTTGCGGATCTCCTGGGCGGCCGCGGTGAGTCGGTCCGCGGCGGCCTGCACCATGCCGGGGTCGGCCTGGTCGAGCCACTCCAGCATCTGCTCGTGGCTCATGTCCTCGAAGGACGTACCGCCGCCGGATCCCTTGCGAGGCATGAGAACTCCCCCGTTCCTGTCCGCTCCATCAGATCGAACCGCCCGCGTCGCCACCCGCCGGCGTCGACGTCGACGGCTGCCCGGTCTGCGTCCCGTTCCCGCCGCCGTGGCCCTTGCTCGGCCCCTCCGGGTCGTAACCGCCGCCGTAGTACTTCGTCGTCTCCGCGCTGATTGCCGCCATACGGTCGCGAACGTCCAGGTCGACGTTCTGGTAGCCCTTGTGCGAGGCCATGACAGCGATGTTCATGCCCTCCATAGAGTCCGACAGCAGCTTCGACAGCGTCTCCAGCTCGCTGATCACCGTCTCGTACGTGCTGAACAGCCCGGCCGCCTCCGCCCACGCACCGGCCCCGCCCCCGAACTGGTGGCGTACGAGCTGCTCCTGCCCGATCTTGCCCGGACCTGCCTGCGAGCCCTTCAGGTCGTGGATCAGGGCGTCGACGCGCTTCTGGAAGGTGGTGAAGGACGACAGTTCCGTGGCCACATCGGCGACGGCTTCCCGTGCAACGTCGAACAGGCCGGACGCCCACGACGACGTGCCCGACGTCGACCCGCCATCGCTTGGAAGCACAACACCCTCCCCGTATCGTCAAAACACCGACCGCTCAAAGCCCGCACCAGCAACTTTAGCTACCAGCAGTGACAGGCCACAGTCGCCCCGTAGCGGCGAGCGACCGAGAACAGCCCATGTAGGGCCGCTCCGCCCGCAGCCAGGAGGCCGACGACTCGTCAGGCATGCCACCACCCAACACCTGGGGGTAATCAGGCGCATGAGCACTTGTACTCAGATGCGGGCGTCCGGCCGTTCTGAATGGCCGATACCCGACAGTGGGTGGCGCAGAGGTGACCTTGACCGGGTCCGTTACGGCTGGTCCGCTTAACTCCGGTGCGACGTCGACATCGGGGGGCGTGTACGTGTTCTGGGTGCACCTAAATGCGCTGTGCCAGCCAGCTCACTGCCTACTCGGCACTGTGACACGAGAGGTGCCCAGGCCAGGAGGCCCGCAGGATGGGGGCACCTGGCCACCGAGACGCTCTTCGCACACCGGAACAGCGGAGCTGCGGGCATGAGGATGCGGCGCGGCGCGGCACTCGCCGTCGTCGCCGGTGGCGGCGCGGTCACCACGATGCTCGTGGGTCTGGTGACGAACGCGGTGTCGGCGCAGTCTCATTGGCCGTCCTGGTTGGGATGGCTGCAAAAGCATCCCTGGCTGTCGTTCGTCATGCTCGGGTTGATCGCGGCCGCGCTGACGGCGGTCCTTACTGTGCTGGACGATCGTCGGCCTTCGAGGCAGGACCCCGAGCCTGTGCTCCGGCCGGACGACGGATCGGGCCCGCCCGGCGCCGCGTTGGTGCTGCGGTCGCTACCTCGCGACACTTCGGCGTTCACCAACCGGTCCGCCGAGCTGGAGTCGCTGGTCCAGTCGGTCCATGCTGCGCAGGAGACCGGCGAAGGTCTCCCCGTCCATGTGATCGACGGGATGCCGGGCGTCGGGAAGACCGCCTTCGCCGTGCACGCGGGGCACGTCCTCTCGGAGCGGTTCCCGGACGGACAGCTCTTCGTCAACCTCAACGGGCACACCACCGGACGCAGCCCAGTGCAGGCCACCGAGGCTCTGGCTTCGCTGCTCGCCGCCGCCGGCGTGCCGACGCAGCAGATCCCCGTCGGTGACGACGTCGGAGCAGTCACAGAGGCCCGGGCGGCCATGTGGCGCAGTCGGCTCGCGGGGAAGAAGGCGCTGCTCATTCTCGACAACGCGGGCAGCTACCGGCAGCTGGAGCCGCTGCTCCCCGGCGGGAGCGAATGCCTGGTGCTGGTGACGTCTCGCAAGCGGCTGGCCGCACAGGAGGAGGTGGTGCTGCCTGTGGAGGCGCTGCCACCGGATCACGCGGTGGATCTGTTCGTACGGCTCAGCGGACGGCCGGCCGACGCACTCGACCGGGACGTGCTCGGGGAGCTGGTGCGGCTGTGCGGGTACCTGCCGCTCGGGGTGTCGCTGCTCGCCGCGCGACTGCGGCATCACCCCTCGTGGAGTGCCACGGATCTGCACGCGAGGCTCGTCGTTGCCCGGGACCGGCTGGGCGAACTGCGGGCCGGGGAGCGTGCGGTCGCCGCGACGTTCGACCTGTCCTATCAGGACCTCGCAGCGGAGCTGCAGCGTTTCTTCCGGGCCCTCGGTCACTACCCCGGTACGGATCTCGACGCGTACGTCGGGGCTGCGCTCGTCACGGTCACGGTGGCGGACGCCCGCGACCAGCTCGACGCGCTCTACGACGCCCACCTGATCGACGAGCATCCGGGAAGCCGCTACCGGCTTCACGACCTCCTGCGCGATTACGCCCGCGGTCTCGCTGACGAAGGAGACAGCATGGACCACGTACAGGCCGTTCGGCGTGTGGGCACCTATTATCTGGCCGCTCTCGCCGTCGCCAACGATCACATCGTCCGAAGCGGCGCGGTGGCTCCACCTCCGCCGGACGATGTGGGAGAGGTGGAGACCCCGCCCTTGGAGTCGCGTCCGGCTGCACTGAGCTGGCTGGAGGACGAGCGGCCCAACATCCTGGCCTGCATCCGGCGGGCGAACGCCCTCGCTCTATACGACCTGGTGATCCGTCTGGCGGCGGCCATGGCGCCCTTCCTGCGGCAGGCCGGCCCCTGGGACCAGGCCGTGGGGCTGCACCGGACCGCCGCCGAGGCCGCCCGGCACACCGGCGACCAGCGAGCACTGGCCGGCGCACTGACCGAACTCGGCGTCGTACGGCGCTTCATGGCCGCTTACCCCGAGGCGACCGAGGCCCTGAACGAGGCCGTCACGCAGTACGACGCGGTCGGCGACCGGCGCGGCGAGGCTGACGCCCTGAACCAGCTCGGCATCGTTTGGTACCTGACCGCGGACAACGACGCCTCCGCCCGCGCCCAGACCGAGGCCCTGGCCCTCTACCGCGAGGTCGACCACCGACTCGGACAGGCCAACGCACTCGCCGACCTCGGCATGGTGCGACGCCAGACCAGCGACTTCGACGCAGCCGTCGAGGCCCAGTCCGAAGCCCTGTCGCTCTACCGTGAGCTCGGCGACCGGTACGGGGAGGCCAACTCCCTGCGGGACCTGGGCGTCGTGCACAGCCTCACGGGCGAATACGAGCAGGCCGCGCAACGGCACCGTGAAGCACTCGGCATCTACGAAGAACTTGACGACCGGGTCCACCAGGCGTACGCCCTCAACGAGCTGGGCGTCGTACTGCGGCTCACCGGGGACCTCGACGGCGCTCGCGAAGCACACACCCAGGCTCTGGAGTACTTCACCGAACTCGGCGAACAGTTCGGGCGCGCGAACTGCGTCCGCCACCTCGGGGTGCTGGACCGTCTGACCGGGGACGCGACGACGGCGATCCGCGAGCTTGAAGAAGCCCTGGAGGCATATCGCGACCTCGGCATCCGCGGCGGCGAGGCCGCCTCGCTCGGCGAGCTGGGGGCCACTCGTGCGGCTATCGGTGACCGAGACGGGGCTGCCGGCGCGTTCGAACAGAGTCTCGACATCCTCCGCGAACTCGGCGATCGCTGTGGTGAAGCGGAGGTCCTGAACCACTGGGGAACACTGCTGCGTACGTCCGACGACCCGGACGCGGCACGCCGCCTCTTCGAACAGGCTTTGGCGACAGCCCAGGCCATCCGCTGTCCGCTGGAGGAGGCACGGGCACTGGAGGGACTGGGCCGCTGCGATTGGGGGCTTGACGGCCCCGAACGCGGCGAGCGGCCGCTGCACGAGGCTCTTTCCATCTACCGGCGGTTGGGCGTGAGCGCGCTGGCCGACGACATCGAGCGGCTCCTGGTGTCGCAGGCGGGATGAGCCAGGTGCGTGGCCGGTTTCCCTGTGTTGCGGTGAGTGGCCGGACTGCTACGTTGCGGGCTGATCTAGCGCCTTCAACCATCGCTGTCGCACTGCGCCCGTACCGTCTCGGCCACGTACTTCACGAGGAGCGTTGAATGCCGTCACGTACATCCCATTCCACGTCGCATGCCATGGCCTCCACCTGTCGGCAGCCCGCCCAGGGCAACGTGGTCCTGGACCGCGTCGCCGCCCGAGTACAGCAGCGCCGGGTGGCCGAAGAGGCATCGGCGAACCGCGTCGGCGACGGCGCCCACGCCGCCTCGCTCATCTGGCCCTGGCCGTTCTGAGTACCTGCCATCGATGACGAGGCTCGAAGTCGCCGTTCCCTTCCGGACGTTCATCCTCAAGATCGCCAACCGGTGCAACATCGACTGTGACTACTGCTTCGTCTTCAACTCCAAGGACCAGTTGGCGCGGCACCTGCCCGCCCGGATGAGCCTGGACGTAGCCCGAGCCGCAGCCCGGAGAATCGGCGAGCACGTCATGGCGCACGGCCTACCGGCCGTCCATGTCGTGCTGCACGGCGGAGAACCGCTGCTCGCCGGTGTCCGGCACATGGCCGATCTCCTGGCTGCCGTTCGGGAGGGGATTCCCGAGAGCACCGAGGTGCGCTTCGAGCTCCAGACCAACGCGACGCTTCTCTCCGAGGCGTGGCTGGAACTCTTCGAGCAGTACGGCGTGGTCGTGGGCGTCAGCCTCGACGGGCCGCCGGCCGCGAACGACCGGCACCGACTCACCCACCACCAGCGATCCACCTCGGCCTCCACCGTGCGCGGCATCGAACTCCTGCGGTCCCGGCCCCACCTGTTCGCCGGACTGCTCGCCGTCGTGGACCTGGCCAACGACCCGGTCGAGGTCCACGACTACCTGGCCTCCTTCGAGCCCCCGGTGATCGACTTCGGCTTCCCACACGGGACTCACGACGACCCGCCTCACCGCAACGACCCCGGCGTGCCCGAGTACGGAGTTTGGATGAGCAGCGTCTACGACGCCTGGCTCGACCGCCCGGACTACCGACACAGCGTCCGGATGCTGGAGGACATCGTCGCGCTGAGCTCCGGCGTGCGCAGCTCGGTGGAGACGCTCGGGCTGGCTCCGCCCACCAGCGTCGTGATCGAGTCCGACGGCAGCATCGAGGGCGTCGACACCCTCCGCTCCGTCGAGGAGGGCGCCTCCCTGCTTGGGCTCACCGTCTTCAACGACTCCTTCGACGTGGCCCTCCACCACCCCAAGCTCCAGTACCGTCGGCAGGAGGGGACGGCCGCACTCGCCGAGGAGTGCCAGAGCTGTCCCCTGGTGGCGGTGTGCGGCGGCGGTTACCTGCCGCACCGCTTCAGCACGGACCGTGGGTACCGCAACCCGTCCGTCTACTGCGCGGACCTGGCGTATCTCATTCGGCACGTCCAGGGTTCTCTACTACGGCACGGCTGGGCGCTGGATGCTGCCGCGCCGGCCGCCCCCTAGCCGCACCGCCGCCTGCCCGAGGCTCACCCCGAATGAGAGGAGCTGTACGCCGATGACCCTGACGATCCGGCCGGCCGAGAAGAACGACGTCCGACAGCTGGCCAGGCTGATCGAGGAGATCGAGCGCTTCTACGGCACCACGGATGCCGACATCCAGCCGTTCGACGAGCGTCAGGCGCAGGTCGAAGAAGCGCTCTTCGGGTCGCCGCCACTGGCTTCCGCCCTTGTGGTCGAGGACGGGACAGGCGACATCGTGGGCCTCGCCGCGTACTCGTTCCTCTGGCCGAGCGCCGGTTCCACCCACTCCCTCTTCCTCAAGGAGCTGTACGTCCGTGACACCCTGCGCCGGCAGGGCATCGGGGCCCAGCTGATGAGTGAACTGCACGGCATCGCCACTGCACGCCCCGGCTGCACCCGCCTGGAATGGATGACGGACCGGGTGAACTCGGACGCGCGCACCTTCTACCAATCGCTCGGGTTCGAGGAGGACAACGAGAAGATCGTCTACCGGATCGGCACCAGCACGACGTGAGTCTCTGGAAGGGCATCGATGAAGTATCAGCACACGCCGCGGAGCGCCTGGCGTAAGAGCTCGTACAGCGGGAACGAGGACTCGTACTGCGTCGAAGTCGCCGATTTCTCCGACGGGATCGGCGTCCGGGACTCCAAGGACCCCGACGGGCCCGTGCTGCTCTTTGGCATGTCCGACTGGACGGGCTTCGTCACAGCCGTCAGTGCGAGACAGCTCGGCTCCTAGCCGCACCGGTGGTGTCCAGGTGAGAGGGGGTATCCCGTCGACGGGTGCCCCTCTGGGGCCGGCCCTGCGTCGACCACCTTGGTAGCAGCCCTCCAGTGGTAGCGATTGCGGGCAGCACCTCGTGGAGGGCTACGTGCAGGTGCGTGGAGTGTGAAGGAACCCTGTTGATCAAGTAGCTGGCCAGGGTGGGCCCGTCTGAGGGTGCGGACAGCGCCCAGGTTCAACCGGTGGCCACGTCCAGCAACACCTCCGCCAGGCGGTCTGCGGCATCCGGACGTCCCAGGGAGCGGGCCTGCTGTGCCCTGTGCTGGCACCAGCCGGGTGAGGAGATGAGCGGGGCGACGGCGTCACGAAGGCCCTCGGGTGTGACGGCATCCCGCAACAGGGCGACGGCGGCACCAGCTTCCTGAAGGTGCAGGGCGTTGTGCTCCTGCTCGTTGCCGGCCGATGTCGCCAGGGGTATGAGGACGGACGGCTTGCCCAGGGCGGTGAGCTCGGCGATCGTCCCCGCGCCACTGCGGGAGATCACGACATCGGCGAGAGCGAGGACGTCGGGCAGCTCCGTGCCGACGAAGTCAGTGACCAGGTAGCGCGGTCTGATGTCGTTCGGGAGCTGGGCGGCGTACCGGCGAACCTCCTCGATCGACGCGGCGCCGCACTGGTGGATGACGTTGGCCTGGGTGAGCAACCAGGGCAGGACCGCGCGGATGACGGAGTTGATCTGGACGGACCCCTGGGCGCCGCCGGTTACGTAGACGGTGGGCAGGGTGCGGTTGAAACCGGTGAGCCCGAGCGGCGGTGATCGCCTTCTCCGGCTGTCCGGTCAGGACCTCCGGGCGGACTGGGTTGCCCGTGACGACGGCGTTCGCGCGGACCGGGTCCGGCAACAGGGCCAGCGTCGACTCCGACGAGACGGCGACGCGGGTTGCCGCCCGGGCCAGGGCGCGGTTGGCCAGGCCCAGGCGAACCGTCTGTTCGTGGATTACCAGTGGGCGACGGCAGAACCTGGCGGCCAGGCCGACTGGAACTGCCACGTACCCGCCGGTCGACAACACCACATCCGGTCTGAAGTCGGAGACGATCGTGCGGGCCTGGGCCGCGCCCAGCGGGACGCGGCCCATGTCCTTGATGTTCGCAGGTGAGGCGAGCTTGAACGGGTTGCTGGAGCGGCGGATCTTGCCGGTTGCCACGGTCTTGAAGGGGACGCCCTCCCTCTCGGTGACCCGGGCCTCGAGGCCGGTGGCGGTGCCGACCCACAGCACGTCCAGGCCGACGCCGAGGCGGTCGAGCCGGGCGCTGGTGGTGCGGATCGCGGTGAGCGCGGGGTAGGTGTGGCCGCCCGTCCCGCCACCTGTGACGATCAGCCGGAACGGCCGGCCGAGGGCGGCGAGACGGTGGTCGAGGTCTGCGCTGGTCACGTGGTGGGGCTTTCCGTTCCGGCTGGCGCCGGGGGTGTGCCCGGGCCTGGGGACAATCGGACTTGGCGGACGATATCAGGCAGACGGATTTTCGTGAGGAGACGTCCGATGCCCCAGGGCGTCGTGCCGAACTGACTGAGATAGGTGCGCAGGGTGCGTCGCTGGGCGTCGTTGAGGCGGTACTCGCGGACGGCCGGTTCGGTGAGGCGGAACCGGCGGGGATCGCGGATGTTCTCCCTGCGCCGTGCCGCCGCGAGCAGCGCGTCGAGGTCGAAGCGGGCTGTCTGGCGCAGGACCTCCGGCGGGTCGGGGCGGAAGATCTCGGAGACACCAGGCGGTGGTGGTCGGCGCCCTCGCGTAAGAGCGCCTCGATCAGGGTGCCGCCACCGGTTCCGACACCGATGTCGCGGAGCACGGCGAGGCAGGCGCGTGCGGCGAGGTCGGTGGTGTCCTCCAGGGCCTCGGAGAGGATCCGGGTCCGGTAGGTGTAGAGCAGATTGTTGCCCAGGTGGCCATCCACGTACCGGTCGACGTTCTTGGTCGCGTACGACAACAGCGCCTCGCGGTCGTATACAGCTGTTCGTCGGTCTCTGCCTCGAACTCCTTCAGGACGTCGGTCAAGGCAGGGCCGTGGGGCAGGCTCCGGGCTCGCTCCAGCCAGGTCATGGGCGATATCTGGTGGGCGCGCAGGATGGCCAGGAGGACGGCGAAGACACCGCCGTTGTAGAGGGCGGCCAGGAGCAGGTTCATCACGCGGCACTCCCGGTAGTCCTCGTACGGCATGTCGGGCACTGTGACGCACACCTCGTCCAGCTCGGCGGCACGCAGCTCCTCGCCGAGCACGCTGTAGGCGCCGTAGCAGCGCGGCATGACGCGCCACCTGGTGACCAGGCCGTGCTCGCGGCGGTACGCCTCGGTGCACATCTCGCTGCCCGGCAGCGTGAGCTGGAACATGTTCAGTCGGTCGAAGCCGGCGTCCACCAGCTGGCGCAGCGTGCCTAGGTGCCTGGTCTTGGAGTCGCCGGGCAGGGCGAGGATCACCTCGCTGTAGGTTCCCGTTCCGGCATCCTGTGCGGCGAGCGCGATCTCCATGAGCTTCCCGGCGTCGATGTTCGACCGGGCGATCCGGCGCAGCACATCGGGGTCGAGGGACTGCACGGCGCCGGACAGGCTGATCGCGCCGGGGATCTGGGCGACGGCGGACAGGACGCGGTCGCGCTGGTTCTTGCCGGTCGTGACGTTGACGACACGCGGCCAGCCGTACAGCCGCTGGCACTCGGCGATCACCCGGCAGGTCTCCTGGTCCTCGGGGAACATGCCGAAGTTGCTGTCGGTGACCAGGAGCTCGTTGCGAGCCGTCCCCGCTTCCAGGAGCGGCTTCATGCGGCGGCCGATGTAGTGCAGCTCGTCGCGGACCTGCTGGGCACGCTTCTTGGCGACTCGCTGGAAGTACGCCGTTCCCTCCTGGCAGAAGGTGCACTTTTTGAACGGGCAGCCGCGATTGGTCTGCATGGTCGGGACGAGCCTGCCGTCGAAGAACTCGTCCATGAGGCCGACCAGGTACGGGGAGGGAACGGAAGACAGGTCGTGGATGCGCAGGCGCGGCGGTGGTGCGTGGAGTCGACCGTCGTCCCCGAGGCAGTGCACGCCGGCGATGTGACCGCGGACCTCGGCGCGGTCGAAGTCGTTGAGGGTGCCGAGCAGGTCGGCGAAGGCCGCTTCCCCCTCCCCGTCGATGTAGAAGTCGGCCTTTCCTTCGAGGCGTTCGCGCCAGAACGCGGTCTGCTCGGGCAGGCGGAGCGGGTAGTGGGGGCCTCCGAGGACGACGGTTGTCTCCGGGAACCGCTTCTTGATCAGCTCGGCGAACGCAAGGGACAGGTGGCTTGTTCCAGATGTAGTGCGAGAACCCGATCACGTCGGGCGGGTCGGCCTCCTCCAGCGCGGCCGCGAGGGCCTCCGGGTACTTGAAGATCCGGACCGGGTGAGCGAGGTCCAGTTTCGTCGCGGCGTAGGTGGCCAGGCCGCCGATCGCCTGCGGCATCGTCTCCGCTGAGATCGCCTGCTGGGTGTACGTGAGGTCGGCCAGCCACACCGTCAGTGTGATCCGCGGACGGGCCGACACGCCAACGACCGGGGTGGGGATCAACACGGCCTCGGTCATGCCACGGCCTCCGCGCGGCGCAGGAAGATCTGCAGGAGGAGCCAGCGCTCGTCCTCGGGCACGTCCTCCTGCCCTTCCCCGAGCGCCTCGCGCCCGTGACAGCACAGATGCTGGTTCACGATGAGCAGGTCGCCCCTGCCGAGCAGGAACTTCCGCTGCCCGAGGACGAGCTCGCGCTCCAGGGCCCAGACCGCTTTGATGTACGGGTCGTCGGGATCGGCGCCGGCGAGCATCTTCGCGGTGAACCGCACGAAGCCCTTCAGTGGCGGCAGCCCGTCGATGACGGGGAACGGGTTCCACTCCTCGCCGACACCGGTCAGGTCGTAGAAGTCTCCTCGAAACGCGTGTGCGTCAACCGCTCGGCATCCGCGTAGCTGAGCCGGTCCACGGCGCGGCGGACCTGCGAGACGAGGCTGTGGCCCTGGCCCCTGGGATCGGGGCGTACGCACAGAAGGGCGCTGTAGTCGGGCGGCAAGGTGGAGTTCACGACGTCGATGTGCATCGGGTTGTAGCCGGTGCCCGTCGCGCGCATCGGGTCGATCGTCAGGTTGGTGCCCAGCGGCTTCCACAGCGGCCACCGGTCGAAGGCACGCAGCGGATTGGCGATCAGGGAGACCAGCGCCGTCACGGCCCGCAGGCCGGCCTCCTCGGTGCCAGCCGCGTCGAGAAGCTCGGCCAGTTCCAGGACGGCGAAGCCCTCGCCCCTCGGGTCGTTCAGCAAGCGGTCGCATGTGGCGACGAATTTGGGAGTTTGGGGGAGGCCCGCCAGGACCTGCCGGTAGGCAGTGGCGGACTTCTCGGACAGCAGGCCCTCGGTGAGCTGCCACTCGGGCAGCGACGCGGCGCACCGAACCAGGTCGGCGACGAAGTCCTTCTGCAGCGGTACGCGGTGCGAGGTGGCAGCTGGGTGTTGAGGCATGCAGAACTCCTTGAAGGGTGTGATGTTGAGACGGGGAGCTGAGATGCGGGCGCACAGTCGGGTGGCGCCTGGCGACGGCCGCGTGTCCCTACGGGCGAAGCAGAAAGCAGAAGTCGACGGGATCGACGACGAGCCAGAAGGTGAGCAGAACGGGCATGACCAGCAGGGCGAACTGGAACCAGCCGAAGCCGTAGCGCCGCAGGAGTCGGAGCGGATGGCGAAGGCCCCACCACAGGGGCGCCAGTCCCGTCCGCCGGGCGCGGGCGTGTTGACGGATCGTGTCTCTGGGCACCGGGTTCATCGGCGCCTGCGCTTCGATCCGAGGCTGTGGTTTTGACTCCGCGAACGGCCTCCGTGACCGACGTCCGAGAACTGGGGCACTACGGGAAAGACGCACCAGGCCGTCGTCCCGTCGGCGGTGAACCCCCAGGTCCCGCCGAGCTCGTCGACGAGCACGTCCACGAGCCAGAGGCCCCGCCCACCCTCCGAGTCCGGGCCGACGCGTCCCGGTTCTGGCACCGCGGACGGTGAGTGGTCGTTGACCTCAAGCCGCACCCGCCCTACCTGTCCGTGCACGACTTCACCATCCTGCACCTGGACGACGGCATGCCGACATCAGTGCAGGTCGACAACGCGTGGAGCGCGACGTCGGTCTCCGACAAGCCACGCGAGGTCGGACGGTTCACCCGGAAGTTCAACGCCCTCACGGCGTCAGCGCTGCCGCCGGAGGACACGCCCGCGTTCCTGCACCAACTCACCCGAGAGATCAGCAAATGACCCAGTCCCGTACCCACATGGCACCCGAACTCACCGACGCCGGCGCGCGCTGGTTCAAGTCGTCCTACTCTGACGGCGCCGGCAACAACTGCGTTGAGATAGCCGACCTCACGGACACGACATACGCCGGAGTCGCGATCCGCGACAGCAAGGCCCCTCAGGGGCCCGCGCTGCTTGTCGACGGGGCTTCGTTCGCAGCGTTCGTTCACGGGGTCGTCGACAGGTGATGCACACAGCCGTATGACTCGTATCAGTTGAAGCCGAGCGCAAGGTGGGCAGCCCGGAGGCGCATGTTCGCGGCAAGCTGCGCAACCGGTGCTACAGCGCTTCCACGGACGAGAAAGTGGCTCTTCGTGCGGAGTTGCGAGAAGGGCCACCCGAAGCTTGGGAGACGCTCGATGTCTGCGGCAACCGGCGGATGCCGCATGGACAGGACTTCTATCCCGCTGCAGGGCAGTGCGAGGGGGCTGGCTTCCGCCATGTCCCCCTGCTTCACGCCCTGTTGAGTGTCAGTGGTCGTTCCTATCGTGGAGGAATGGCGAACGGTGTGTGGCACACCAGATATGGCATAGAGATCAATCTGTCGTTACCCGATCTCGGGCATCCGGGCCGTCCGGAGCTGCTCCGCGAGATCACCGCGAGCATCACCGACCGCGACCCGCAACTGCTCGAATGCCTGGCGCACCACGAGGGGCGGGAGTGCCAGTCGGAGGCAGGCGGGAAGTCCCCGTGGATGTTCATCCGCCGAGGGCGGGTAGGCGGGCGTAGGCCCCTGGTCGCCTCTCACCTACCGGTTACACACAAGCCGACCCCGGCGGAGAGCGCTCAGCACAAGGCCACGAAGGAGCGCGTCGTCGAAACCGCTGCGCGGTACGGGCTCGACTCCGAGGCCGAGGTTCCCGTAGCCGACCGGCGGAGCGTCACGGACGCCGTCGTCGCCGGTCCCAGCGGCATACGGATCGGCTGGGAGATCCAGTACCACCACATCAGCCCCAGCAGCGTGCACCGCCGCTCCGTCAACGCCGTGGAGAACGGCATCACACCCCTCTGGGTCGCGAAGGACCGGACGGCTTCCCTGATCGACCGTGCGCCATGGGCACGCGTCGACTTGCCGTGGAAGGACATCGCCGACGGCAAGGAAATGGTGATCCGTGGCGGATACCGTCACCTGCAGGTCTGGAAGTGCATACCGAGCAGCGACCGCCACTGCCTCGTCGGCGAGGGCGCCGGTCACTGTGGCGCGATTCACGCCGACTGGTTCGTGCCCGCGCTGTGCGTGCCCGAGAAGAAGCCGGTCCACATCGAAGACCTGGTCCTGCAGAGCGCCACGGGGGAGAGCGTCCCGGTCTACGTGCCCAGCCGCGGCAATGGCCGGGCCGGTCGGCACATGTGGGTGTCGGCGGACGACCGCATGCTGTGGGAGGAGATCGTCGGTGAACGGAGCCCTCTGCCTCCGGCCTCGGCCGAAGAGGACGACGACGTGATCACCTTCGCCGAGCAGGAGATCGACCGCACGTGCCGGGCAGGAGAAGAAGGCTGGTTCGTCAGCGACGCCCGACCCCTGCGCGACCTTGGCCAGCCGACCGGCGGCTTCACCCTCCCCGCCATGCCAGTGCAGGGCTCCCACAAGGCGATGCGGATCACACCAGTAGAGCGGGCCGCAGCGTCCGTCGCGCTGGGATGTCCGACGTGGGAGCTGGGGCCGTGCGCCGGCTGCGGCCAGCTGATGCACAGGTATGGGCGGTACGCGGCGATGTACTGCCGCGTCTGCCGTGCCGTGCGCAACGGGCGGTAGCCGGGAACTGCAACCAAAACTGCAACCACGGAACGACGAAGGCTCCGACCGAGATCCGGTCGGAGCCTTCGTGTGCCCAAGTGGGCGGCTGCGGAGGATACGAGATTCGAACTCGTGAGGGGTTGCCCCCAACACGCTTTCCAAGCGTGCGCCCTAGGCCTCTAGGCGAATCCTCCGCCGGAAACATTACATGACCGAGTGGAGTGCTCGCGAACTCGTTCCCTCCCGCCGGCATCGGGTAGGCTTTGCGAAGCCCCTCACGCGGCGCTATCTGACTGAACTCCCCCAGGGCCGGAAGGCAGCAAGGGTAGGTCGGCTCTGGCGGGTGCGTGGGGGGCGCTTGCGTTTGCGGGCAGGGACTGTTGTCGGTGCGCGCCTATAACCTCGTATGCGTGTCGTCTCTCGCGCTGTACCGCCGCTATCGCCCGGAGTCGTTCGCCGAGGTCATCGGGCAGGAGCATGTCACTGACCCGCTGCAGCAGGCGCTGCGGAACAACCGGGTCAATCACGCGTACCTGTTCAGCGGCCCGCGCGGGTGCGGCAAGACGACCAGTGCCCGGATTCTCGCCCGGTGTCTGAACTGCGAGCAGGGACCCACGCCGACGCCCTGCGGCAAGTGCCAGTCGTGCCAGGACCTGGCCAGGAACGGGCCGGGGTCCATCGACGTCATCGAGATCGACGCCGCGTCGCACGGTGGTGTGGACGACGCCCGCGACCTGCGGGAGAAGGCCTTCTTCGGGCCCGCGCGCAGCCGGTACAAGATCTACATCATCGACGAGGCCCACATGGTCACGTCGGCCGGTTTCAACGCGCTGCTCAAGGTGGTCGAGGAGCCGCCGGAGCACCTGAAGTTCATCTTCGCGACCACCGAGCCCGAGAAGGTCATCGGAACCATCCGGTCGCGGACCCATCACTACCCGTTCCGGCTCGTGCCCCCCGGCACCCTGCGCGACTACCTCGCCGAGGTGTGCCAGAAGGAGAAGATCCCCGTCGAGGACGGCGTGCTGCCGCTCGTCGTGCGCGCCGGCGCCGGGTCCGTGCGTGACTCCATGTCCGTCATGGACCAGCTGCTCGCCGGCGCGGGGGACCAGGGTGTGACCTACGCCATGGCCACCTCCCTGCTCGGCTACACGGACGGCTCGCTGCTCGACTCCGTCGTCGAGGCCTTCGCCTCCGGGGACGGGGCTGCCGCGTTCGAGGTCGTCGACCGCGTGATCGAGGGCGGTAACGATCCTCGGCGGTTCGTGGCCGACCTGCTGGAGCGGCTGCGGGACCTGGTGATCCTGGCCGCGGTTCCGGACGCGGCGGAGAAGGGGCTCATCGACGCGCCCGCCGACGTGGTGGAGCGGATGCAGGCCCAGGCGAGGTCCTTCGGCGCCGCCGAACTGAGCCGCGCCGCCGACCTCGTCAACGAGGGGCTCACCGAGATGCGCGGCGCCACCTCGCCCCGCCTCCAGCTCGAGCTGATCTGCGCCCGCGTGCTGCTGCCGGCCGCGTACCGCGACGAGCGGTCGGTGATGGCCCGCCTCGACCGGCTCGAGCGGGGTGTGAACTTCTCGGCAGCAGCCGGTGCGCCCGCCATGGGGTACGTCCCCGGGCCGGAGGCGCACGGGGGAGCGGCAGCCGGGGGGCTTGGCTCCGCGGGGCCGGTGTCCGCGGGCGCAGGGGGCGCCGTGGGTGCTCCGGTTCCGCCGGGGGGCGGGGCCGCCGCGGCTCGGGCTGCGGTACGGGCCTCGGGCGCGCCGGGCGCGCCGGCTGTGCAGGGGACTTCCGGGGCACCGGGCACATCGGGTGCACGGGCGGCCTCCGGCCCCTCCGGACCCTCCAGCTCGGGGCCTTCCAGCCCTTCCAATCCCTCCGGGCCTTCGGGGGCTTCCGCGGCCGCTCCGGGCGTCTCTGGCGGGTCGACCGGGGCCATGGGGCACGCGGGCGCCTCCGCGGTCTCCGGGCCCGCCGGTGACCGCTTCCAGGAACCGCACGCACCCGCTGCTCCCTCCGCTCCCTCCGCACCCGCGTCCCCGGCCGCTCCGCCCGCGACGGCACCGGCCGCTGCCGCGCCCTCCGCCCCCGGCGCCTGGCCCACCGCGGCCTCCGCGGGCAGTGGCCGACGGCCCGGCGGCTGGCCCACGGCGGCGGCCCCGGGCGGCGGACAGCCCCAGTCCGCGCCGAGCGCGCAGGCACCCGCGCAGCCGGCGGCAGCAACGCCTCCCGCCTCTCCCGCCGCGCCGGCCCCGGCGGGCGGCGGGCTCGACCCGCGCTCGCTCTGGCCGAACATCCTCGAAGCGGTGAAGAACCGCCGCCGTTTCACCTGGATCCTGCTCAGCCAGAACGCTCAGGTCACCGGCTTCGACGGCACCACCCTCCAGCTCGGCTTCGTCAACGCCGGCGCGCGCGACAACTTCGCGAGCAGCGGCAGCGAGGACGTGCTGCGGCAGGCGCTGGCCGAACAGTTCAACGTCCAGTGGAAGATCGAGGCGATCGTCGACCCGACGGGCGGCGGCTCGGCACCTCCGGCCACCGGCGGGTACGGCGGAGGCGGCGGCTCCGGCTCCGGCTTCGGCGGGGGCGGCCCCGGCGGCGGTGGATACGGCGGTGGCGGCAGCTACGGCGGCGGGGCCACGGCCGTGCAGCGTACGGCGGCCCCCCAGTCCGCGGCTCCGGCGCCCTCGCCCTCCGCCTCGCCGGCCCGGCCGTCGGCGGCGTCCGCACCTGCGTCGGCTCAGGCGCCCCGGCCCTCGGCCTCCGAGCCGACTCCGGTCGCTCCCGAGGACGACATCCCCGAGGACGACGACCCCGACCTCGACGAGTCGGCCCTCTCCGGGCACGAACTGATCGTGCGCGAGCTGGGGGCGACGGTGGTGGAGGAGTACACGACCGAGTAGCGGGGGTCTGGGGGAGCAGCCCCAGGGGCACCGCGGCACCGGCGTACTTCAGAGGAACATACGAACACCTCGGCCCGACCCCTTCAGAAGCCCGCACAAAGGCACCCGGCCCCGTGCCGTTAGGCTGATCCCCGTGAAGGTCCTCGTCATCGGTAGCGGCGCCCGCGAGCACGCCCTGTGCCGTTCCCTGTCCCTCGACCCCGACGTCACCGCGCTGCACTGCGCGCCCGGCAACGCCGGGATCGCCGAGGTCGCCGAGCTGCACCAGGTCGACGCCCTCGACGGCGCGGCCGTGTCCGCGCTGGCCACGAAGCTCGGCGTCGGCCTCGTGGTCGTCGGTCCGGAGGCCCCGCTGGTCGCCGGGGTCGCCGACGCCGTGCGCGAGGCGGGCATCCCGGTCTTCGGCCCCTCCAAGGAGGCCGCGCGGATCGAGGGCTCCAAGGCCTTCGCCAAGGATGTGATGGCCGCGGCCGGTGTGCCGACGGCCCGGTCGTACGTCTGTACGACGCCGGAGGAGGTCGCCGGGGCCCTCGACGCCTTCGGTGCCCCGTACGTCGTCAAGGACGACGGGCTTGCGGCCGGCAAGGGTGTCGTCGTCACCGGCGACATTGAGACGGCCAAGGCACACGCCGCCGCCTGCATGGGGGTACCTCCCGCGCCGTCCAGGCAGCGGGGGAGCGTGGTCATCGAGGAGTTCCTCGACGGCCCCGAGGTCTCCCTCTTCGCGATTACCGATGGCGAGACCGTGGTCCCGCTCCAGCCCGCCCAGGACTTCAAGCGCGCCCTGGACAACGACGAGGGCCCGAACACCGGCGGCATGGGCGCCTACTCCCCGCTGCCCTGGGCCGACCCCAAGCTGGTGGACGCCGTCCTGCAGACCGTGCTGCAGCCGACCGTCGACGAGATGCGCCGCCGGGGCACGCCGTTCTCCGGCCTGCTCTACGCCGGCCTGGCGATCACCAGCCGCGGCGTCCGCGTGATCGAGTTCAACTCCCGCTTCGGCGACCCCGAGACCCAGGTGGTCCTGGCCCGCCTGCGCACTCCGCTCGCCGGCGTCCTGATGGCCGCGGCCACGGGCAACCTCGCCGACCTCCCGCCCCTGCGCTGGAGCGACGACGCGGCCGTCACCGTCGTCGTCGCCTCGCACAACTACCCCGGCACCCCGCGCACCGGCGACCCGATCACCGGCCTGGACGAGGTGGCCGCCCTGGACGCCCCGCACGCGTACGTCCTGCACGCGGGTACCAGGCGCGACGGCGACACCATTCTGAGCGCGGGCGGCCGCGTGCTGTCCGTCACCGCGACCGGCAAGGACCTCGTCCAGGCCCGCGACCGGGCGTACACCGCCGTCGCCCGTATCCGCCTGGACGGTTCCCAGCACCGCTCGGACATCGCGGCGAAGGCGGCGGCGGGCGCGTAGCCCACGCCCCTGATCCCCGGCGGTCCGGCCTCCTGATCCCCGGCGGTCCGGCTGATCCCCGGCGGTCCGGCTGATCCCCTGCGGTCCGGCTGATCCCCGGCGGTCCGGCCTCCTGATCACCTGCCTGCCGGCCCCACAGGCCCCGCAGAAAACAGACACCTCGCATGAAACAGGCCCCGGAAGAAATCCGGGGCCTGATCATTGCTGTCCGTCGCCCACCTCTGACCAAAGCCATTCCATCGAGTGACCAATGCCTTATCCGGCTGACGGGGGCCGGGGCCCCAACTAGGGTGCGGCGCAAGTGGTCCGGCACTTGGCTCACCGGCATTGCGATGTCAGTGGCGGGTGCCACAGTGGGGGAGTGAGCAACACCAGGGCAGTCGGGAGGGGGTGACGTCGGTCGTGACCAGTATGGGTGTGGAGGTCGGTGCGCACGCCGCGCGCTCCCGGGCCCTCGCCGTGCTGCGCATCCGCAGCCGGGCGCTGGCCGCCGCCCTGCTGCCCGCCGCCGTCGCCGTGGTCCTGCTCGTCGGCGGCTCCACCGGCCACCTCGTGGGCCAGGGCTGGGACGTCGCCCGGTGGACCGTGAGCGCCGTGGCGGTCCTTGTCCTGCTCGCCGCCGTCGGCATCGGAGTGGTCGTCGCCCGTGCCCGCCCCGCCATGACCCCGACGGTCCCGGTCTCCGAGGCCTCCGCCCCGGATCTGTACCGCCTGGTGCGCGACCTCGCCGACCGCCTCGACGTGCCGGCTCCGTCCGCCATAGCGCTCACTCCAGACTGCGACAGCTGGCTGGAGGACCGCAGCCACCCGGCCCACGGCCCTCCCGCGCGGGACGACCACCCCGCACGGGACCACCACGACGAGCCCGGTGGCATACGCGGTCTCCCCTCGGCCCGGGCGCGCCGCACCGCCGCCCCCGTCCTCGTCATCGGCTCTCCGTTCCTGTGGTGGATGCGCGTCGGCGAGCTGCGCGCCGTCCTCGCCCCGGTCGTCGCCGGTACGGGACCGTCCGCGCACCCGGACATAGCCGCCGCCCGCCGTTTCGTCCGGGGCCTGGACGCGGCGGTGGCCGTCGCCTCGATACGCGCCCGCTGCCCCCTGTTCCGCTCGGTGTGCGCGGGCCTCGGCTGGGTGGCCCGGCTGTTGCTGCGCAGCTGCCGGGAGCACGCGACGGCGATGGAGCGGGGCGTGGCGACCGCGGCCGCCGAGCGTGCACAGGCTGTGGACTACGGCCTCAGGATCGTCGCCCAGGAGCAGGTGGGCCTGGCGTACGCGGGCTGGGACCGGCTGCTGACCCGCGTCGCGCTGCCCGCCTGGCGCATGGGCCGCTGGCCCTCGCGGCTGGACGCGGGCGTCGTCGCGGCCCTCACCGAGCTGTCCCGACGGGACCGCCTGGCCGAGGGCTTCGCCTCCCGGCTCGGCGAGCGCCCCGCCTGCGACCTGCTCGAGGAGCCCGGTGCGGTGGACGAGGCCACCTCGCTGCTGGCCGCCCGCCTCTTCCACGGCGGCCCCGCCGGGCGCGGCCCGGACTGGTCCCCGGTGGGCTGGCAGGAGTACCCGGACGAGGTCGTCGACCGCAAGTGGCGCACCGACGCCGCCCGCCTCCACCGGGTCCTGGACGCCCTGGGCGTCCGCCGCTCTCCCGACCCGCTGGCCCCGGACCCGCACGGCGCGACCCTGGCGCGCGTCCTGGACCACCTGTCGGCGTCCCACGCCGTCGACGGCCACGGTCCCGCCGCGACCGCCGAAGCCGGCGGGAGGACGGGCGGGGACGGCGAGGGGGAGGGGGCCGACCTCGGGAACGAGCGGAGTGCGGCGCTCGCGGAGGGCCTCAGCGCGGAGCTGGCGCGCGAAGAGGCGGCCGCCCCGGCGGAGCGGAAGGAGCTGAGGGGAGCCGTCGGCCAGGTCGCCGGCACCGCCCTCTGGGACGACGGCTCGCTGCCCCTGTTCCCCCTCCAGCCCCCGCGCACCGGCCGCGAACTCCTCACCGACCACGTCACCGCGATGGTGTGCTGCGCCGCGATGGACACCGCCGGCGCGGCCCCGGGCCTCGACTGGCTCGACGGGCCCTCCCTCCTGATCAACGGGGAGAGAGCCGCCGACCTCACCCCCAAGGTCCTCGCCCTCATCGAGGACGGCGACCCGATCCCGTTGCGGACCTGGCTGGTCGACCTGGGCATACGCCCGGAGAAGCCGATACGGCTCGTGTGAGGGACTCTCCCCACCCGGCTCAGCCCATCTCGGACCGCCCGACGCCCGTCCCCCGGTTACCGGACCCCCTGCTTCCACTTTCGGCTAATTCGCAACGAATAGTGACAGCCTGCGTGCGTTATGTGATGTGCTGGGACCGATCGCGCGCATGGCAAGGGCTTGCGACATACGACAGGCACACACCGGCACACGACAGACCACGGGGGCACGAGGGAGGGGACGGCCATGGGATCGGAGCAGATCCGCCGCTGGGAGTCGGGAGCACTCGCGCACGCCGTTACGGATCCTTTCGGCCAGGGCCCCGTCCCCTGGCTGCGCGGCAGCGAGACGTACTTCGACGACACCGGCCACGTCGTCCCCTGGTACGTCGACCCGGCCCCGCAGGCCACGGCCGGCGCCCCCCGGGTCCCGGCCCCGCGAGCCTCCGGCGGCCCCCGCGCGGCCGACGACGTCCGCCGCCAGATCAAGGGCTTCACCTCCACCGGCGCCGTCACGCCCGGCGAGGCGATCGACTTCCACATCACGGTCGACCCGCCGCAGCAGTTCAGCGTCGACGTCTACCGCATCGGCCACTACGGCGGCGACGGCGCCGCCAAGATCACCACCAGCCCCCGCCTGTCCGGCATCGTCCAGCCCCCGCCGCTGACCGCGGACCGCACGGTCTCCTGCCACCACTGGTGGCTGTCCTGGCGCCTGCAGGTCCCCTCGTACTGGAGCATCGGCGCGTACGTCGCCGTCCTGACCACCACCGACGGCTACCGCTCCCACGTCCCGTTCACCGTCCGCGACAACCACCCGGCGGACCTGCTCCTGCTGCTGCCCGACATCACCTGGCAGGCCTACAACCTCTACCCGGAGGACGGCCGCACCGGCGCCAGCCTCTACCACGCCTGGGACGAGCACGGCCGCCTGCTCGGCGAGGCCGACGCCGCGACCACCGTCTCCTTCGACCGTCCCTACGCGGGCGCCGGTCTGCCCCTGCACGTCGGTCACGCCTACGACTTCATCCGCTGGGCCGAGCGCTACGGCTACGACATCGCCTACGCCGACGCCCGCGACCTGCACGCCGGCCGGGTCGACTCCACCCGCTACCGCGGCCTGGTCTTCCCCGGCCACGACGAGTACTGGTCGATCAGCATGCGCCGTACCGTCGAACTCGCCCGCGAGCACGGCACGTCCCTGGTCTTCCTCTCCGCCAACACCATGTACTGGCAGGTGGAGCTGGGGCCCTCCCCGTCCGGCGTTCCCGACCGTCTGCTGACCTGCCGCAAGCGCAGGGGTCCGGGCCGGCCGGTGCTGTGGCGGGAGATCGACCGCCCAGAGCAGCAGCTGGTCGGCATCCAGTACGCGGGCCGCGTCCCCGAGCCGCAACCCCTGATCGTCCGCAACGCCGACCACTGGCTGTGGGACGCGACCGGAGCGCGCGAGGGCGACGAGATCGAGGGCCTGGTCGCGGGCGAGGCCGACCGCTACTTCCCGCGCACCCCGCTCCCCGACCACCAGGACCGCATCCTGCTCGCGCACTCCCCGTACACCGACAGCGAGGGCGTCCTGCGTCACCAGGAGACGTCCCTTTACCGCGCCCCCTCCGGGGCCCTGGTCTTCGCGTCCGGGACGTTCGCCTGGTCCCCGGCGCTGGACCGCCCGGGCCACGTCGACACGCGGATCCAGCGCGCCACCGCCAACCTCCTGGACCGCATCTGCAAACGCGACTGAACGCACGTACCGGACCCTGACCGTCCCTGTCGACCCCACCCCAGGCCAAGACCGATCCTCCGCATACGGGAGAATCGAGCCACTTGGCCCACCCGTCGCCCGCCACCACCCCATTCGGGCCCTACGGGCGCCCCTTTGTCTTCAACCACGGGGAGGAACCGTGTCCGGATTCGTCGAAAAGCCTGAGCCGATCCAGGTGCCGGGCCTGGTGCATCTGCACACCGGCAAGGTGCGCGAGCTGTACCAGAACGAGGCGGGCGATCTCGTGATGGTCGCCAGCGACCGCATGTCCGCCTACGACTGGGTGCTGCCCACCGAGATCCCCGACAAGGGCCGTGTCCTCACGCAGCTCTCCCTGTGGTGGTTCGACCAGCTCGCCGACCTGGTCCCGAACCACGTCCTGAGCACCGAGCTCCCCGAGGGCGCCCCCGCCGACTGGGCGGGCCGCACCCTGGTCTGCAAGTCCCTGCCGATGGCCCCGGTGGAGTGCGTGGCCCGCGGCTACCTCACCGGCTCGGGCCTGGCCGAGTACAACGAGTCCCGCACCGTCTGCGGCCTCGCCCTCCCCGAAGGCCTCGTCGACGGCTCGGAACTCCCCGCCCCGATCTTCACCCCGGCCACCAAGGCCGCGGTCGGCGAGCACGACGAGAACGTCTCCTACGAGGAGGTGGCCCGCCAGGTCGGCGCGGACACCGCCGCCCGGCTGCGCCAGGCGACTCTCGCCGTCTACAGCCGCGCCCGCGACATCGCCCGCAACCGGGGGATCATCCTCGCGGACACCAAGTTCGAGTTCGGCTTCGACGGCGACACCCTCGTCCTCGCCGACGAGGTCCTCACCCCGGACTCCTCCCGCTTCTGGCCGGCCGACCAATGGCAGCCGGGCCGCGCGCAGCCGTCGTACGACAAGCAGTTCGTTCGCGACTGGCTGACCTCCGCCGAGTCCGGCTGGGACCGCACGAGCGAGCAGCCCCCGCCGCCGCTGCCGCAGCACATCGTGGAGGCGACCCGCGCGAAGTACGTGGAGGCGTACGAGCGGCTGACAGGCACGAGCTGGTCGTAGGCCACGAGAAAGGCCATGAGAAAGGCCATGAGAAAGACCCCGGTCGAAGAGACCGGGGTCTTGATCCAGAGCGGACGACGAGGCTCGAACTCGCGACCTCAACCTTGGCAAGGTTGCGCTCTACCAACTGAGCTACGTCCGCGTTGCGCCGTGGCGCGAGAGCAACTATACCCAACCTCGCTCGCGTGTGAGCCGCACGGCCGCATGCCGGTTCTCCGCCCCCAGCTTGGTCACGGCCGACGACAGGTGGTTCCGCACGGTCCCCGGCGACAGCGCGGCCCGCTCGGCGATCTCCGCGACGGGCGCCCCGTCGGCCGCGAGCTCCAGCACCTCGGCCTCCCGTGCGGTCAGCGGCGAGTCCCCGGCGGAGATTGCGTCGGCGGCCAACTCCGGGTCGACGTAACGGTTTCCGGCATGGACCGTGCGGATGATCTCGGCGAGCCGCTGGGCGCTCACGGTCTTCGGGACGAACCCGCGCACACCCGCCGCAAGCGTCCGCTTCAGATGCCCGGGCCGCCCGTGGCTGGTGACGATCAGCACCTGGCAGCCGGGCAGCTCGGCCCGCAGGGATGTGGCGACCTTCACACCGTCCGCCCGGGCATCTGAAGATCCAGCACGGCCACGTCGGGTGCGTGCGCCCGCGCCATGGCCGGCGCTTCCGGTCCACTGGCCGCCTCGGCGACGACCAGCACGTCGTCCTTCAGGGAGAGCAGCGCGGCGAGCGCACCGCGGATGAGGTGTTCGTCGTCGGCCAGCAGCACACGCACCGGGGCTGTCATGACATGCCCCCCGGCACCGCCGCCGGCGCCAAGCCTGTGGCACCAGCCGGAACGCCGTCGCCGAGGAGCCCCGCCTCCAGCGTCCCGTCCACCACGGCCAGCCGCTCACGCAGTCCGGCGAGCCCTGAGCCTCCCCGCGCGTCGGAGGCCTTGGCCCCGTCGTTGTCCGCTGTCTCCACCATCAGCACCACGTGTCCCTCCGTCACCCGTACCGTCACCGCGCACCGCCCGGCGTCCCCGTGCCGCAGCGTTCGTCGCTGCCTCGCGCACCGCCCGGCGTCCCCGTGCCGCAGCGTTCGTCGCCGCCTCGCGCACCGCCCGGCGTCCCCGTGCCGCAGCGTTCGTCGCTGCCTCGCGCACCGCCCGGCGTCCCCGTGCCGCAGCGTTCGTCGCCGCCTCGCGC
>NZ_JBEXHW010000030.1:31528-31616 GCF_040608235.1 Streptomyces sp. NPDC005202
GCACCGCCCGGCGTCCCCGTGCCGCAGCGTTCGTCGCCGCCTCGCGCACCGCCCGGCGTCCCCGTGCCGCAGCGTTCGTCGCCGCCTC
>NZ_JBEXHW010000030.1:31715-90338 GCF_040608235.1 Streptomyces sp. NPDC005202
CGCGCACCGCCCAGCCGCGCCGACTGCACGTTTGCCGGCAGCCCGTTCCGCCCCAGTACGTCGTGCAGGTCGCGACCGAACCAGCGAGAAGCCGATGGCGAAAACGGTGCTCCTGCTGCGCCCGAGCAGCCTCAGCTCGGCCCGAGCGAGGGCGGCATGCCGCGTTTGCCTCGGTCTTGGCCCCGGCACCGGCGGACGCGTCCCGAGCGATCCCCAGGAACGCCTCCTCCAGCGACGCCGACCGCACGTCCAGTCCCCGCAGCTCGACCCCCGCCCCCCGGGCCCACAGCAGCAGCCCCGCGGCCGTCCGCTGGAGCTCGCGCGTCCGCAGCCGTATGAGCCCGCCCCGCACCTCGTGCGCGACGACCCCCAGCCCGGCCAGCGGCGGCAGGTCGCCGACGAAGTAGCCCTCGGGCAGTTCGAAGCAGATCCAAGACGGCTGGCCGGGCGTCACCACGGCCGGGGTCCCGGCGGCCGCGATGCGACCTTCGTGCAGGATCGTCAGCCGGTCGGCGAGGCCCTCGGCCTCCTCCCGGTACTGCGTGGTGAGCAGCACGGTCGTCCCGGCGTCGCGCAGCGCCCGCACCAACTCCCAGGTGTCCCGGCGGCCTTCGGCGTCCAGCCCGGTCGTCGGCTCGTCCAGGAACAGCACCTCGGGCTCGCCGAGCAGCGCGAGCGCCAGGTCCAGGCGCCGTCGCTCACCCCGGACAAGTGCTTCACCCGTACGACCGTCCGGTGCTCGAGCCCGACCAGCGCCAGTGCCTGGCGTGGCGGGCGCACCCCGCTGGTGCAGCCGGCCCACATCCGCACGGTCTCGGCGACGGTCAGCTCGGACGGGAAGCCGCCCTCCTGCAGCATCACCCCGGTGCGTGGCCGTACGGCGGCCCGCTCGGTGTACGGATCGTGTCCCAGCACCCGCACGCGTCCCGCGGCCGGCGGCGCCAGTCCCTCCAGCAGTTCGACCGTGGACGTCTTGCTGGCCTCAGCGTCCCGGCGGGCGGGGGCCGGTGGCATGGTGCGGTGTCATGATTCGCCATGACAAATGTCAGAGGATCCATGACAAATGTCAGAGGATGGCGGGACAACGAAAAAGACCCCGATCCAGTGGACCGGGGTCTCATTCCCGAGCGGACGACGAGGCTCGAACTCGCGACCTCAACCTTGGCAAGGTTGCGCTCTACCAACTGAGCTACGTCCGCATTGCCTCCGACCGGCTCCCACCGATCGGCGCGAGCACCAGCCTACCTGATCCACAAGGGTGGTCGGGACCGGTGCAGAGCGGGTGACAGGAATCGCACACTGCGCCTTCCCCCTGGAAGGGGGATGTTCTACTACTGAACTACACCCGCATGTCCTCCGTGGGCTTCGGCCTTTCGGCCTCGCCCCTCGGCGTGCTCCAGACTCTAGCTGATCAGCAGGGGTGCTGCGCAAGTCGGTTGTTCCGAGGGGTGGCTGACCGGCCGTCGGCGGGTGCTGTCAGTGCGCCGCGGCGAATGCCTCGTAGACCTTCTTGGGGATCCGGCCGCGCGCCGGCATGTCCATCTTGTGGGCCTGGGCCCAGGCCCGGACGGTCGCGGGGTCGGGGGCGACCTCCGTCCGCCGGTACGCCTTGCCCGACTTCGACCGCTTGCGGCCCGCCTCCACGTACGGCGCGAGCGCCTTACGCAGTTTCTTGGCATTGGCTTGATTCAGGTCGATCTCGTAGTACTTGCCGTCGAGTCCGAAGGCGATCGTTTCCGCCGCTTCCGAGCCGTCGATGTCGTCAAAGAGAGTGACCACGACACGCTGCGCCACGAATATCGGTCCCTTCGTGCGACACCTCTGCGAGCACATGCTCCGCGATGACGTGCGAGGACGCTCGGAGATGTCGGCTGTCCGCCTGTTATCGGGAAAAGTATCGGCTGTCGCCAATTCATTTGTACAGTGCCGGGCATTGCAAAGTGAAGCCCGACTAAATCTGTCCGCGTGTCCCAGTGCAATACCGGGTCCCGGGCTGATCGGGGAACTTTCCCAGAACTCTTCACGAAGATCCCCCGTCGATACCGGATCGTGATGCCCATCACGTAGATTCCTACGAGTCTACTCGCGTAGAAATTTTGTACGGGTAGTCTGAAGGAACCTGCTCAGCACCACACACCGGGAGTGCCAGTGGCACGCGTCGTAGTCGACGTCATGCTCAAGCCGGAGATCCTCGACCCCCAGGGCCAGGCGGTGCAGCGCGCACTGCCGCGGCTGGGTTTCGAAGGCATCTCCGACGTACGTCAGGGAAAGCGATTCGAACTGGAAGTGGACGGGCCGGTCGACGAGGCCGTGCTCGCCCGCATTCACGATCTTGCCGAAACCTTCCTCGCCAACACCGTGATCGAGGACTTCACCGTCAAGGTGGAGGAAGTCACGGAGGCCGCGAAGTGACCGCTCGTATTGGCGTCGTCACTTTCCCGGGCAGCCTCGACGACCGGGACACGCAGCGCGCGATCCGCCTCGCGGGCGCCGAACCCGTCGCCCTCTGGCACAAGGACAAGGACCTCAAGCAGGTCGACGCCGTGGTGTTGTGCGGCGGTTTCTCCTACGGCGACTACCTGCGTGCCGGCGCCATCGCGCGCTTCTCGCCGGTGATGGACACGCTGATCGAGCAGGCGAAGGCCGGCCTGCCGGTCCTCGGCATCTGCAACGGCTTCCAGATCCTCACCGAGGCCCACCTCCTCCCGGGCGCCATGCTCGGCAACGACCACCTCCACTTCATCTGCCGCGACCAGAAGCTGCGGGTGGAGAACGCGGAGACCTCCTGGACCAGCGACTACACCGCCGGCCAGGAGATCCGCATCCCGCTGAAGAACATGGACGGCCGGTACGTCGCCGACGACTACACGCTCGACAAGCTGGAGGCGGAGGGCCGGGTCGCCTTCCGGTACCTGGACTTCAACCCCAACGGCTCGCTCCGCGACATCGCCGGCATCACCAACGAGGCCGGCAATGTGGTGGGCCTCATGCCGCACCCCGAGCACGCCGTCGAGCCGCTGATCGGTACCGGTCGTACCGACGGGCTCCCGTTCTTCACCTCGATCCTCAAGAAGCTGGTCAACGCATGAGCAGGACGCCCTCCCGTCTCCAGCCGCCGCCCTCAACGGAGGCCCTTCGGGCCGCCCCCAGGATTCTGGACACGGTCGAGCACGCGGCCGCGACCCCCGACGTCGCGCTGCCCTGGGCCGAACTGGGCCTGAAGAAGGACGAGTACGAGCGGATCGTCGGGATCCTCGGCCGCCGCCCGACCGGCGCCGAGCTCGCCATGTACTCGGTGATGTGGTCCGAGCACTGCTCGTACAAGTCCTCCAAGGTCCACCTCCGCCAGTTCGGCGAGAAGGCCCCCGAGTCCGACGCCCTGCTCGTGGGCATCGGTGAGAACGCCGGTGTCGTCGACGTCGGCCAGGGCTACGCCGTGACCTTCAAGGTGGAGTCGCACAACCACCCGTCGTACGTCGAGCCCTACCAGGGCGCCGCGACCGGCGTCGGCGGCATCGTGCGGGACATCATCGCGATGGGCGCGCGCCCGGTGGCGGTCGTGGACCCGCTGCGCTTCGGCGCGGCCGACCACCCCGACACCAAGCGCGTCCTGCCCGGCGTGGTGGCGGGCATCGGCGGCTACGGCAACTGCCTGGGTCTGCCCAACATCGGCGGCGAGGTCGTCTTCGATGCCTGCTACCAGGGCAACCCGCTGGTCAACGCCGGCTGCATCGGCGTGATGCGGCACGAGGACATCCACCTCGCCAAGGCCTCCGGCGCCGGCAACAAGGTCATCCTGTACGGCGCCCGGACCGGCGGCGACGGCATCGGCGGCGCGTCGATCCTCGCCTCGGAGACCTTCGACGACGCCAAGCCGTCGAAGCGCCCGGCCGTCCAGGTCGGCGACCCCTTCCAGGAGAAGCTCCTCATCGAGTGCACCCTGGAGGCCTTCCGGGAGAAGCTGGTCGTCGGCATCCAGGACCTCGGTGCCGCGGGTCTGTCCTGCGCGACCTCGGAGCTCGCCTCCAACGGCTCCGGCGGCATGCGCGTCACCCTGGACGACGTACCGCTGCGCGACTCCACGCTCTCGCCGGAGGAGATCCTTATGAGCGAGTCGCAGGAGCGCATGTGTGCGGTCGTCGAGCCGGACAAGGTCGACCGCTTCCTTGAGATCTGCGAGAAGTGGGACGTCATCGCCACCGTCATCGGTGAGGTGACCGACGGCGACCGCCTGGAGATCTTCTGGCACGGTGAGAAGATCGTCGACGTCGACCCGCGGACCGTCGCCCACGACGGCCCGGTCTACGAGCGCCCGTACGCCCGCCCCGAATGGCAGGACGCGCTCCAGGCCGACGACGCGAACAAGCTCCCGCGCCCGGAGACCTCCGAGGAGCTGAAGGACCAGGTCCTGAAGCTGGTGGCGTCTCCGAACCAGGCCTCCAAGAAGTGGATCACCTCCCAGTACGACCGCTTCGTACAGGGCAACACCGTCCTCGCCCAGCCCGAGGACTCCGGCATGATCCGCATCGACGAGCAGACCGGCCTCGGCG
This sequence comes from Streptomyces sp. NPDC005202, assembly GCF_040608235.1. Lineage (NCBI taxonomy): Bacteria > Bacillati > Actinomycetota > Actinomycetes > Kitasatosporales > Streptomycetaceae > Streptomyces > Streptomyces sp. NPDC005202. Next base: position 36,266 of record NZ_JBEXHW010000030.1, read on the forward strand.
TCGCCATCGCCACCGACGGCAACGGCCGGTACGCCAAGCTCGACCCGTACGCGGGCGCGCAGCTGGCCCTCGCGGAGGCGTACCGGAACGTGGCGACGACCGGCGCCAAGCCGCTCGCCGTCTCCGACTGCCTGAACTTCGGCTCGCCCGAGGACCCGGCGGTCATGTGGCAGTTCGCGGAGGCCGTCCGCGGGCTCGCGGACGCCTGTCAGCAGCTGGGCACGCCCGTCACCGGCGGCAACGTCTCCCTGTACAACCAGACGGGCGAGGCGGCCATCCACCCGACGCCGGTGGTCGCCGTCCTGGGTGTCATCGACGATGTGGCCCGCCGTACGCCGGTCGCCTTCCGGGAGGAGGGCCAGCTGCTGTACCTCCTCGGCGACACGCGCGAGGAGTTCGGCGGCTCGGCCTGGTCGCAGGTGATCCACGACCACCTCGGCGGACTGCCGCCGAAGGTCGACCTGGAGCGGGAGCGCCTGCTCGCGGAGATCCTGATCTCGGCCTCCCGCGACGGCATGATCGACTCCGCGCACGACCTGTCCGACGGCGGTCTGATCCAGGCCGTGGTGGAGTCGGCGCTGCTCGGCGGCAGGGGCGCGCGGCTGATCGTGCCGGACGGCCTCGACGCGTTCACCTTCCTGTTCTCGGAGTCGGCGGGCCGCGCGATCGTGGCCGTGCCGCGCTCCGAGGAGGTCCGCTTCAACGACATGTGCGGCGCGCGCGGCCTGCCCGCCACCCGCATCGGTGTCGTGGACGGGGACACCATCGAGGTCCAGGGCGAGTTCGAGCTGACCCTGGCCGAGCTGCGCGAGGCCCACGAGAGCACGATCCCGGCGCTGCTCGCGTAGCCGTCGTACGACGCCGAAGGCCCCGCCCGTTTTCGACGGGCGGGGCCTTCCGCTGGGGCCTTCCGCTGTGACCGTTCAGGCCGCGACCGGCTCGGGGGCTCCTCGTTCCCCACCGGGGTTTTTCGCTGCGGCCGGACCTCGCAGCCGCAGGGCCAGCAGCGCTGCCAGCGCCATCAGCCCTGCCCCGCCCCAGAACACCACCTGGGTCGCGTCGACGAAGGCGTGCACACCCTCCCCGCGGGCCGCCCCGGTCAGCCGGCCCAGGGCGCTGACGTCGCCGCCGGGGCCGTGGGCGGCGTACAGGCGGGCGAGGACGGTGCCGAAGATGGCGGTGCCCAGCGCGTTGCCGAGGGTCTGGAAGAAGCGGATGCCGGTCGTGGCGACGCCCAGCTGGTGGGCCGGGGCAGCGCTCTGGACGAGCAGGATCAGCTGGCCGACCAGCTGCCCGAACCCGGCGCCCACCAGTTCGCCGCGGATCAGCCACAGGGAGGTGTCCGGTCCGGTCGTCGTGGCGAGGAGCGCGAAGGCGAGCGCGGCGGTGGCCGTGCCGCTGACCGTGAAGGTCCGCGCCGACCAGCCGCGCGCGGTGAGCGGGCCGGAGAGCAGCCCGGCCGCCGTCAGGCCGACCGCCAGCGGCACCAGGTACAGACCCGCCGAGGAGCTGGCGACACCGCGCGCGACCTGCAGGTAGATCAGGACGAAGTAGATCGCGCACATCATCGCGCTGCCCAGGATGGCCTGTATGGCGAAGCCCAGGCGCAGCTTGCGGACCCGGAACAGGGAGAGCGGGAGCACCGGTTCGGGTGCCCGCAGCTGACGCCATACGAACAGGGCGAGCGCCGTGGCGGCCGCCAGGACCAGTCCCAGGACGAGTGGGGACGCCCAGGCGTACTGCCGGCCGCCCCAGTCCGTCACCAGCAGCAGCGCGCTGGAGAACGCTTATGTATGCCGAGTCAATATTTCATCTAGGATCATGTTTCATCCGGGCGCAAACTTCGTCTTGGTAAGGTGGTGCCATGGCCGAAGCGATGGGGCTGCGGGAGCGGAAGAAGCTCCAGACGGGGATGCGGATCTACCGGACGGCGGTCGCGCTCTTCGCCGAGCGCGGCTTCGACAACGTCTCGGTGCAGGAGATCGCCGACGCGTCCGAGGTCTCCAAGATGACCGTCTTCAACTACTTCGGCAGCAAAGAGGACCTGGTCTTCCAGCCCATGAAGGAGCACTTCGGCGACGCGGCCCGCGCCGTGCGCGAGCGCAAGCCGGGCGAGTCCGCGGTGGACGCCGTACGCCGGCAGTTCCTGGAGATGGTCGAGGCCCGCGACCCGTCGGTCGGCCTGCACGGCGAGCCGTTCGCCCGACAGGTGCGCAAGCTCGTCGTCGAGACCCCGGCCCTGATGGAACGCGCCTTTCTCGCCGCCCAGAAGGGCACCCGGGACCTGGCCGCCCTCCTCGCCGAGGAAACCGGCGACGCGATGCTCGCCACGGTCGCCGCCGCCATGCTCAGCGCCGCCCGCAACGCCCTGATCGAGGAGCACCACAGCCGTATCGACGCGGGCGAGACCCCCGACGAGGTCGCCGCCGACGCCGTCGAACGCGCCGAGCGGGCCTTCGCGATGGTGGAGCACGGCCTCGGGGACTACGCGCGCAAAGCGTGATGTTCCTGTACGGACCCCGGTCCGCGCCGCCGCGTTGTCAGTGACCGCTGCTAATTTTGGCAAATCCGGGGACGGGTGGGGACGAGGTACGGGGGAGCGGTGCGAGTACCCGAGCGTGTGCGGAAGTCCGTGAACGTGCTGCTGTGCCTGACCGCCGTGGTGGGCATCGGCTGGAGCGGCAGGGTGCTGTGGCAGGTCTGGGACGCCCGGCGGCAGATCGACGAGGCCTGCGCCGGACTCGTCCCGGCCGGGCGTGTGCTGGCGCTCTCCCCGGCGGGCGGCACCATCTCGCACCGGGTGGCCGACGAGGGCACGATCGAGCTCGACGCCGGGCTGCCGCAGGACTGCGAGATATTCAGCACCGAAGCGGGGGAGAAGTACGGCACGGGCAGCAGCGAACGGTGGTTCTTCACCGGCGCGGTGGGAGTCCTGCCGGGGGACAGACCCGTGACTCCCGAGGATCCGATGGACGACCTCGTCGACCCCTTCGGCAACCCCACGTTCCCCGACGAACCGCTCGGCGGAGGCCTGGCGGGCGTGGTCACGGACTCGGGCGTCACCGTGGAACTCCCGTGCGCCGAGGGCAGGGTGAACGGCGACCCGGTCAAGGCGCTGTGGGCAAGGGCCTCGCTGCAGGATCCCGGACCCCCCTTCACCGAGCACGGGCAGCTCAGCGCGCACGACCGGAACACGCTCGCCGAGACCGCCGTGCTCACCGCCAACAACCTCGCCCGTCACCGTGGAACTCCCGTGCGCCGAGGGCAGGGTGAACGGCGACCCGGTCAAGGCGCTGTGGGCAAGGGCCTCGCTGCAGGATCCCGGACCCCCCTTCACCGAGCACGGGCAGCTCAGCGCGCACGACCGGAACACGCTCGCCGAGACCGGCGTGCTCACCGCCAACAACCTCGCCGAGCGGCTGGGCTGCGCCGACCGTCTGCCCGACCCGCCGGACGACATCCCCGTCCTGACACGGGGCCCGACACCGGCCGCCCGCGCGGACGGCACACCTGCGCCTGGTACCGCAAGGCCGGCTTCGCCCGCCAGGAGCAGCTCGCGGACCAGGTCCTCGAAGGCCGCCCGGACGACAAGCTGTGGGACGAGCGGCGCGCCCTCGTGCTCAGCAACGCCCGCGCGAACAGCATCTGGTGGTCCCACGCGGACCGGCACACGTCCGTCACCAGCCCGTCCCGCCCGAGTCAGTGGTACGTCTCCCTCCACACCTACTCCGGCGAGGACGCGAAGAACGTCCGGCTCAAGCGGGCCTCGACGAATCCCCGGTCGCCGCGGAACCGGGCAGGGCGGCCCGCAGCGACGACGACCCGATGTGGTGGGCCTCCTCCGTCTGCCACGGGCCGCCCCAGATCCACACCATGACCATCGCCTAATGACCATCGCCTAATGACCATCGCCTAATGACCATCGCCTACGGCTACGACAGACGGGCGACGCCCGCCTACGAGAAGGTCTTCCGCGCTTACGTCGATGACGTCACCGCGCGCCGAGGCTGCACGCACGTCACCTTCCCGGCCTCCTCGACCTTCCGTGCCGACTAGGCTCACCGCCATGCCCACGGCCAAGAAGCGCACACGGACGTACGACCCCGCCAAGATCCGCGCCGCGGTGCTCGCCCAGTTCGGGCACCTGCGGGAGGCCGTCCGTACCCTCACGTCCGAGCAACTCGCCCGGCCCACGCGGCTCGGCGACTGGACGGTGCGGGACCTCGTCGCGCACACCGGGATGGCCCTGGAGGCGGTCAACCGGTTCATCGACCGGCCGGAACCTGCGAAGCAGGAGGTCACGCTCCTGGACTGGCCCTTCGCGACCGCCGCCAACTCCGCCGGAATCGCCGACACGAGCCGCCGGCTCGCCGAGCAGAACCCGGATCTCGGCGCCTACCTCGCCGCCATCGAGCACCGCTTCACCGAGAACCTGGACCGGCACCCCGGCACCCGGCTGCTCGCCACCGGCACGGGCCCCATGACGCTCGCCGACCACCTCGTCACCCGCACCGTCGAACTCGTCGTCCACACCGACGACCTGAACGCCGCCGTGCCGGGCCTCGCCGTCCCGTACGACCGCCAGGCCCTCGCCGCCTGCACCCGGCTCCTGGCCGACGCGCTCGCCGTCAAGGCGCCCGGCGCCTCCACCGAGGTGCGCATCCCGCCGTACGCCGTGGTGCAGTGCGTCGAGGGCCCCCGGCACACCCGCGGCACCCCGCCCAACGTCGTCGAGACCGACCCGCTGACCTGGATCCGGCTGGCCACCGGGCGGGCGGCGTGGAAGGACGCGGTCGCGGAGGCCGAGGTCAGCGCGAGCGGGGAACGGGCGGACCTCGGAGAACTGCTGCCGCTGATGGCGTGAGCCGGGCCAGCGGAACCGGCCGCGCCTCCCTCCCGTCCCAGCGGTATGGACACACAGCGACTGACCCTCGCCGTCCTGACCGTGCTCCCGCTCGCGGTGGCCTGCGGCAGTGAGACGGGCAGCAGCTCCGTGGGGCCGGAAGCGGCGGCCCTGACCGGCGTCCACTGGAGCGTCGACAGCGTCACCGTCGACGGCACCACCCACCGCGCCCCCGCCGGGGCGAACGTCGTTGTCGACGGCAACGGCAACGGCAACGGCAACGGCAACGGCAACGGCAACGGCAACGGCACGGCGCACGGCGACTACGGCTGCAACCACTTCAGCGCCAAGGCCACGGTCAAGGGCGACCGCGTCCGCCTGAGCGACGTCGAGCAGACCCTGGTCGCCTGCGAAAGCCGGCCCATGTCCTTCGAGCGGACCCTCGCCCGGACCCTCGCGGACGGCACGCTGACCACGAAGGCCGAGGGTGACAGGCTCACGCTCACCACCGGGGACGGCGACCGGATCGACCTGACCAAGGAGAAGGACGCCCCGCTGTACGGCACCAGGTGGACGGTCACGTCACCGTCCGGCAAGGGGAAGCCGTACCTCACCTTCGACCGCGCCTCCGGCAAGGTCACCGGCAGCCTCGGCTGCAATCACGTCACCGCCGAGGCCACGGTCCGCGACGGACGGATCACCCTCGGCGCGCCGACCACGACCCGAATGATGTGCGACGCCTCACTCATGCGCACCGAGAAGAGCCTGCTGCGCCTCTTCGACGGCACGGTGAAGTACCGGATCGATCACCGCACCCTCACGCTGACCAGCCAAAACGGCGAGCGTGTGACAGCAGTGGCGAGCGAGTGATCCATTACCGCCGGGCATCCCCAATTCGGACCAGTGGTCGATCTCGCCTACACTCGGTGCCGTGCCACGTGGTGACGGTCGACTCAATCACGATCTGCTCCCCGGCGAGAAAGGCCCCCAGGACGCGTGTGGCGTCTTCGGTGTCTGGGCTCCGGGCGAAGAGGTCGCAAAGCTCACGTACTTCGGGCTCTACGCCCTCCAGCATCGGGGCCAGGAATCCGCGGGTATCGCGGTCAGCAACGGCTCCCAGATCCTCGTCTTCAAGGACATGGGCCTGGTCTCCCAGGTCTTCGACGAGACCTCGCTCGGATCGCTCCAGGGCCACATCGCGGTCGGTCACGCCCGCTACTCGACCACCGGGGCCTCCGTGTGGGAGAACGCCCAGCCGACGTTCCGCGCCACCGCGCACGGCTCCATCGCGCTCGGCCACAACGGCAACCTGGTCAACACCGCCCAGCTCGCCGAAATGGTCGCCGACCTGCCGAAGGACAACGGCCGCGCCACGAAGGTGGCAGCCACCAACGACACGGACCTGATCACGGCACTCCTCGCCGGCCAGGTCGACGCCGACGGCAAGCCGCTGACCGTCGAGGAGGCGGCCGCCACGGTCCTCCCGCAGGTCCGGGGCGCCTTCAGCCTCGTCTTCATGGACGAGCACACCCTCTACGCCGCCCGCGACCCGCAGGGCATCCGTCCGCTGGTCCTCGGCCGCCTGGAGCGCGGCTGGGTCGTCGCCTCCGAGACCGCCGCCCTCGACATCACCGGCGCCAGCTTCGTCCGCGAGATCGAGCCGGGCGAGTTCGTCGCCATCGACGAGAACGGCCTGCGCACCTCACGATTCGCGGAAGCAAAGCCCAAGGGTTGCGTCTTCGAGTACGTCTACCTGGCCCGCCCCGACACCGACATCGCCGGGCGGAACGTCTACCTCTCCCGCGTGGAGATGGGCCGCCGCCTCGCCAAGGAGGCCCCGGTCGAGGCCGACCTGGTGATAGCGACTCCGGAGTCCGGCACCCCGGCCGCCATCGGCTACGCGGAGGCCTCCGGCATCCCCTTCGGCGCCGGCCTGGTGAAGAATGCCTACGTCGGCCGCACCTTCATACAGCCCTCGCAGACCATCCGTCAGCTCGGCATCCGGCTGAAGCTGAACCCGCTGAAGGAAGTCATCAAGGGCAAGCGCCTGGTCGTCGTCGACGACTCGATCGTCCGCGGCAACACCCAGCGGGCCCTGGTCCGCATGCTGCGCGAGGCGGGCGCCGCCGAGGTCCACATCCGGATCTCCTCCCCGCCGGTGAAGTGGCCCTGCTTCTTCGGCATCGACTTCGCCACCCGCGCCGAGCTCATCGCCAACGGCATGACCATCGAGGAGATCGGCACCTCGCTGGGCGCCGACTCCCTGGCGTACATCTCCATCGACGGCATGATCGAGGCGACGACCATCGCCAAGCCGAACCTGTGCCGCGCCTGCTTCGACGGCGAGTACCCGATGGAGCTCCCGGACCCCGAGCTGCTCGGCAAGCAGCTCCTGGAGACCGAGCTGGCCGCCGGGCCCGCCGGCACGGCCGCGGCCGACGCGATCCGCCGGCCGTAATGCCGACAGCCCCGTATCACCAACCCCGAAAGATCCCAGGCAATGTCTGAGACTGCGACCGGTGCGTCCGGTGCTTCCTACGCGGCTGCCGGCGTCGACATCGAAGCGGGCGACCGCGCGGTGGAGCTGATGAAGGAGTGGGTGAAGAAGACCCAGCGCCCCGAGGTCCTCGGCGGCCTCGGCGGCTTCGCCGGGCTCTTCGACGCCTCCGCACTCAAGCGCTACGAGCGTCCCCTCCTCGCCTCCGCCACGGACGGCGTCGGCACCAAGGTCGACATCGCACGCCAGTTGGGTGTCTACGACACCATCGGCCACGACCTGGTCGCCATGGTCATGGACGACATCGTGGTGTGCGGTGCCGAGCCACTGTTCATGACCGACTACATCTGCGTCGGCAAGGTCCACCCCGAGCGGGTCGCCGCCATCGTCAAGGGCATCGCCGAGGGCTGTGTGCTGGCCGGCTGTGCCCTGGTGGGCGGTGAGACGGCCGAACACCCGGGGCTGCTGGGCGAGGACGACTTCGACGTGGCCGGCGCCGGTTCGGGCGTCGTGGAGGCCGACCGGCTGCTCGGCGCGGATCGTATCCGTAAGGGTGACGCGGTGATCGCCATGGCGGCGTCCGGTCTTCACTCGAACGGGTACTCCCTCGTCCGGCACGTGCTCCTGAACCAGGCCGGTCTGTCGCTCGACGCCCGGATCGAGGAGTTCGGCCGCACCCTCGGTGAGGAGCTCCTGGAGCCGACCAAGATCTACTCGCTGGACTGCCTGGCGCTGACCCGCACCACCGACGTGCACGCCTTCAGCCACATCACCGGCGGCGGACTTGCCGCCAACCTGGCCCGCGTCATCCCCGACGGGCTGCACGCCGTGGTCGACCGTTCCACCTGGACCCCGGCTCCGGTCTTCGACCTCGTCGGCCGGACCGGCAAGGTCGAGCGCCTGGAGCTGGAGAAGACCCTCAACATGGGCGTCGGTATGATCGCGATCGTGCCGGAGGAGGCCACGGACGTGGCCCTCGCCACCCTGACCGATCGCGGGGTCGACGCCTGGGTGGCCGGCGAGATCACGGACCGGGGAGAGCACTCCACCGGTGCCGCCCTGGTCGGCGACTACGCGAGCTGAGCCCCTGCGGGCAGCACAGAACCCGGTCGGTGGCTGGGCCACCGACCGGGTGAGTGCTCAGTGCAAGGTCAAGCGCCGCGACGGTGCTGCGAGGACTGGCCGTCCTCGTCCTCGTCGTCGTCCTCGTACAGGTCGGCGTACCGTGCGTACAGGTCGTCGTCGTGCTCATCGTCCTCGAACCGGTCGCCGTTCGGCGACGTGTTCGACGTTGATGCGCCCAGCTCCTCGGCCAGGCGTGCGAGGTCTGTCCCACCGCTGTTGTACTTCAGCTGGCGGGCGACCTTCGTCTGCTTGGCCTTGGCCCGGCCGCGCCCCATGGCTCGACCCCCTCAACGACGGGGCTCGACGGCCCCAGAGTCTTGACACGCGTTCATGATCCGGAACGGACTCTCCGCGGAGAGGCCGGTCCGTAGGGCTTCCACGGTACCTGAGCTCGCGCCCATACGGTACGTCGCCCGCTGGACGCGCGTGTGCGCAGGACCTTCGAGGTGCCCCGTCCTCGCTGGTCAGTGGCGATTTTAACCACTTATTGGCGGACGACCCGCCGGTGGAAGTGAGAGTTCTCTCTAACTGCCCACCGGCAGGTACCGGTCAAACATGGGACGTCACCGTCCGCCGTGGGACGTCACCACCGCCGCTGGACGTCACCTTCCACGCGCGGCCCGTGCCTCCGCCATCCGCTGCTCGGCAATCCGGTCGGCCGCGGCGGCCGGCGGAATCCCGTCTTCCTTCGCACGTGCGAATATGGCGAGCGTGGTGTCGAAGATCTTCGCGGCCTTCGCCTTGCACCGGTCGAAGTCGAAGCCGTGCAGCTCGTCGGCCACCTGGATGACACCGCCGGCGTTCACCACGTAGTCCGGCGCGTAGAGGATTCCGCGGTCGGCGAGGTCCTTCTCGACGCCCGGGTGGGCGAGCTGGTTGTTGGCGGCCCCGCACACCACCTTGGCGGTGAGCACCGGCACGGTGTCGTCGTTCAGGGCGCCGCCCAGCGCGCAGGGGGCGTAGATGTCGAGCCCCTCGACCCGGATCAGGGCGCCGGTGTCGGCGACGGCCGTCACGCCGGCCGGGTGCTTGTCGAGCATCGCCTGTACGGACTCCGTGCGCACGTCCGTGATCACGACCTCGGCGCCGTCCTTGAGGAGGTGCTCCACCAGGTGGCGGCCCACCTTGCCGACGCCCGCGACGCCGACCCTGCGGCCGCGCAGCGAGGGGTCGCCCCACAGGTGCTGGGCCGAGGCCCGCATTCCCTGGAAGACACCGAAGGCGGTCAGCACGGAGGAGTCGCCCGCGCCACCGTTCTCGGGGGAGCGCCCGGTCGTCCAGCGGCACTCGCGCGCCACCACGTCCATGTCGGCCACGTACGTGCCGACGTCGCACGCGGTGACGTACCGGCCGCCGAGCGAGGCCACGAACCGCCCGTAGGCGAGCAGCAGCTCATCGGTCTTGTCCCGCTCCGGGTTCCCGATGATCACGGCCTTGCCGCCGCCGTGGTCGAGCCCGGCCATGGCGTTCTTGTACGACATGCCGCGCGCGAGGTTCAGGGCGTCGGCGACGGCCTCCTCCTCGGTCGCGTACGGGTAGAAGCGCGTACCGCCGAGCGCGGGGCCCAGGGCGGTGGAGTGGATGGCGATGACGGCCTTGAGGCCGCTGGCGTGGTCCTGACAGAGCACGACTTGCTCATGGCCCCCCTGCTCGGAGTGGAACAGGGTGTGCAGGACGCCGTTGGTCACGTCGGTCACGGTGGTGACTCCCGGGTAAGTAGCGGCGAGTGGGGAGGGCTCCCTGGGGTGCCCCCATTTCTGTGGTGGGGGACGGTGGTGGGGGCCGCCCAGAGCGGCCGGTGGGCCGCTCGGCATGAGCGTAGAGCCTGTGACCGGCCGCCATGGGTGCAGTGGTCGGGATCACCCTCCGTCGGAGTACGTTCCCCTCCGGACGTGGGACGATTTGCAGTGGTTTTCCGTCCGCCCGGGCGTGGGCCGGGCGGGTTTCGGGTCTGGTCCGATGGGGAGGGAGCAGGCGTGCCCAAGGTGTCCTCGGTGATCGTCCCGTACGCCGCCTATCTGCGCGTGTACGAACCGCTGGCCGCCTTCCCGGAGCCGGAGCGCGGCCACTGGGCCCGCTACGCCCGCCGCACCGACCGCCCCTCCTACCAGGACGAGCTCCGCCGCTCGCTGGCCGACCTGCTGCCCACCCCGCCCGTGCCGGTGCCGGTGCACGAGAGCCGGGACGCGTTCGTGCTCGACGTCGACGGGGTGGTCTGCGTCTGCCCCTGGCGCACCCGGCTGCGCGGCTGGCAGGCCCTGGGCGACCTCGCCGAGCAGCTCCCGGCGGTGGTCCTGGACGCGGTGCTGCCCCCGGTCGTACGGCGCCAGGCCACCCAGGACTACGAGCGCTGGCTGGCTCGCAACCCCGACGCCCGGCCCTGGATCCGCACCGCCACCTGGCAGGTGCCGCTGAACTGGTTCGTGCTGGTCGCCGACGAGGAGCGGGAGTACGTCAAGGGCACGGGGGACTCCACAGGGCTGGGGGACGACGTGCCGGTGCTGCGCTACCGGACGCCGATGGTGCAGGCCCGGCGGCGGGTGGCACGGGCGCTTCGGACGCTCAAGGACACCATCGACGAGGGGCCGCTGATCGACGGCCTGGTGGACGTCGGGCGATGGCTGGAGGAATTCCATCCGCGTTCGCTGGTGGAACTGGACTACGGCGGGCTGGTGCACGCGCTGCCGGCCTGCGAGCTGGAGGGCGACCACTCGGCGGCGGACGTGGCCGCGGGGATCGAGGCGCTGCGCCACGGCGACGGGGCCGCCGCGGGGGAGGCGTACGGGCGGCTCGTGGAGCGCTGGCGGGCGGTGCGTGACCGGCGGTCCGCGAACTGACGGTGCGACAGAAGTGACATAGATCACGGTACGGACGGCCGCGAACAGCGTACGGTCAGGGGCATTTCGCGGAGCTGACGGGACGTAGGTACCGATCCGGGCTTTTGCGCTAAGGGTGATGGACGGCACTTACCCGGCCCTTGCGCCGCTTGCCCCTCCTCATGCCAAAATAGGACAAGGGGTCCGGGGAGGACTCCTTCCGTCCTGATGTGTTCCACTGTGGGCGGAATCTCAGCATTGCACGCTTTGGGGGGTCTGGTGACTCCTGATCGCCCTGTGACTGATCGTCACAGGGGCGTGACTGTCCGCTATGGCATGGTCCATCGGCTTCCGTCGCTGATGAACACCTGGGAGGGCAATTCCATCGGTTTGGCCGACGCGGCTGGACAGATGGTGTAGTTGTAGTGCCGAGGACAAGCCGTTCGTCCTATAACCGACTCGACTCGCGTCCGCCATTTCGGGCAACGCGGGTCAAGGTGCAGAATTTAGAGGAAAGAACCGAGAAGGTTCGGTTCTCCCGAGGAGGCCGCTCATGACCGCTCGCACCCCTGATGCCGAGCCGCTGCTGACCCCGGCTGAGGTCGCCACCATGTTCCGCGTCGACCCCAAGACGGTCACGCGCTGGGCGAAGGCCGGCAAGCTCACGTCGATCCGCACGCTCGGCGGGCATCGCCGCTACCGCGAGGCCGAGGTCCGCGCTCTGCTCGCGGGCATTCCGCAGCAGCGCAGCGAGGCCTGAACAACTGCATAACCGGGCAAACCGGCTGGTCCCCCAGCTGGCCGAGGCGCCCGAAACCACAGCTCCAAGCGACGCGGGTCCTGCCCCAACAGGCCCGACGCCCAAGCCGACCAGAGCTCTTGAGGCAAGTGCACAAGGGTGCGTCGTCTATCGCGCTGGACTCCGCCGGGTCCAGCGCGATCTTTTTTGTGCGCCGACGACCTCTGCCGGGCGCCCCCGTGAGCGGGCTTGTCGGAGTCCGGGGAGGGCTCGGATCTGCTGTGGGAGCACTCCGAGGGAGCCTGTGGCCGGGCCCTGGGAGATCCCCGGGAGGCCCTTGGGGCGCCCGTGAGGGTGGTGCAATTGCACATATTAAATTGACCAGTTGTAGGAGAGGTGTAAGTACCGCGGTTTCAAAAACTCATGTCGTGACACCCGTCACACGTCGGGGTGCTTGTTGCCTCCGGTCCATGTGCGCTAGTGGAGGCAAGGGTTCCAGCTCCCCTTGCTGAAGCGGGAGTTCGGACTCGGCGTTGGCTCGGCGATGGTCACGCGGATGGTCACGCGGATGGTCACGCGGTGGAGGAAGTTTCGTCCTCGACCACCTCGTCCGGGACGTCCGAGGGCCGGGGAGCGCTGTCCATTGCCAGCCGCAGCAGGCGGTGGCAGACCGGGCAGCGGCGCGTCAGATGGCGGTACGACGAGGCGGCTGCGAGATGCGCACGGAGCAGCGCCCGTGTCTCGTGCCTGGCCGATGCCGCCATACGCCACCTCCAGCGGGCCATGCGGGAAGCGGGCCCTGCTTTCTGGGTACCGGCGGAATGTGACGCCGTCAAGACGGCAAGAGGGCCCGCATCCCTCGCGGGGATGCGGGCCCTCTTCTCTGCGGTCCTGACGGGATTTGAACCCGCGGCCTCCACCTTGACAGGGTGGCGAGCACTCCAAACTGCTCCACAGGACCAGGTTTCGCAGCGACTGTCTTGCGTTGCGCTGCGAGAAGAGACTGTACAGGAGGCGGGCCGCCTGGTCGAACTCACTCAGCGCGCACGGGCCGTCACGGAGCCGCCGCGTCGATCGCCTTCACGATCCGCTTGTCGGAGACGGGATACGCCGTGCCGAGCGCATGGGCGAAGTAGCTGACCCGCAGCTCCTCGATCATCCACCGGATGTCCAGGACCGACGACGGGATCGGACGGCCCTGCGGCATGTGCTCGAGCAGCCACGCGTACTCGTCCTGCATCTCGTGGACCTTCTCCATGCGCGTGGTGTCCCGCTGGACGTTCGTCGGCATCTGCTGCAGACGGCGGTCCGCCGCGACCAGGTAGCGCATGAGGTCGGGCAGGCGGCGTATCCCCGCCTCCGTCACGAAGCCGGGCTTCACCAGGCCGTCCAGCTGCGCCCGTACGTCCGCCAGGTTCGGCAGCAGAGCAGGGCTCCGTACGGCCTTCAGACGGCGCTCACAGGACTGCCAGGCGGCGAGCACCTGCTGCACCTGGCCCACGGTCCGCACGGTCACGTCGACGATCTCGGCACGCACCTTGTCGTACAGCTTCCGGTACGACTCCTCGTCCCACGCCGGTCCCCCGAAGTCCTCGATCAGCTTGTCCGCGGCCGCCGTCGCGCAGTCGTCGAACAACGCCTGGATCGAGCCGTGCGGGTTCGCCGACAGGGCGAGCTTCTGCTGGTTCGTGAGCTTCTCGGACGCGAACTTCGCCGGGCTGACCGGGATGTTGCGGAGGATCAGCCGGCGCGTGCCCTTCCACATGGCCTCGGCCTGTTCCGCCTCCGTGTCGAAGAGCCGCACGGAGACCGTGTCGCCGTCGTCGACGAGCGCCGGGTACGCCTTCACCGGCTGGCCGGCCCGGCGGGTTTCGAAGACGCGGGTGAGCGTGCCGATCGTCCAGTCGGTCAGGCCCTTGCGCTCCACGGACTCGCCGCCCTGGCGCTCCGCGGTGGCCGCGGCGGCCTGGGAGAGAGCCTTGCGCGCCCTCGGCTTCAGCCTGAGCTTCAGCGCCTGAAGATTTTTGTCCTCATCCAGCTTGCGGCGCCGCTCGTCGACGACCCTGAAGGTGATCTTCAGGTGGTCGGGGACCTTCGACCAGTCGAAGTCCTCGGGCTCGAAGGGGACGCCGACCATGCGCTTCAGCTCGCGCGCCATCGCCGTCGTGAGCGGCTCCTGGAGCGGGGTCGCCTTCTCCAGGAAGGCCTTCGCGTAGTTCGGCGCGGGCACGTAGTTGCGGCGGATCGGCTTCGGCAGGGACCGGATCAGCTCGGTGACCAGCTCCTCCCGCAGGCCCGGGATCTGCCAGTCGAAGCCCTCGTCGGTGACCTGGTTGAGGACCTGGAGCGGGATGTGGACGGTCACGCCGTCCGCGTCGGCGCCCGGCTCGAACTGGTACGTCACCCGGAACTTCAGGTTCCCCTGGCGCCAGGAGTCCGGATAGTCGGCCTTGGTGACCGCCTCCGCCGACTCGCGGATCAGCATCTCCCGCTCGAAGTCGAGGAAGTCGGGCTGCTCCTGCCGCTTGCGCTTCCACCAGGAGTCGAAGTGGGCGCCGGAGACGACGTGTTCGGGCACCCGCTGGTCGTAGAAGTCGAAGAGCGTCTCGTCGTCGACCAGGATGTCCCGGCGCCGGGCGCGGTGCTCCAACTCCTCGACCTCGGTGAGAAGTCTGCGGTTGTCGGCGAAGAACTTGTGGTGCGTGCGCCAGTCGCCCTCGACGAGCGCGTTGCGGATGAACAGCTCGCGGCTCGTCTCAGGGTCGATGCGCCCGTAGTTGACCTTGCGCTGGGTGACGATCGGCACGCCGTACAGCGTCACCTTCTCGTACGCCATGACGGCCGCCTGGTCCTTCTCCCAGTGCGGCTCGCTGTACGTCCGCTTGACGAGGTGACCGGCGAGCGGTTCGACCCACTCGGGTTCGATTTTGGCGTTGACGCGGGCCCAGAGCCGCGAGGTCTCCACCAGCTCGGCGGACATCACGAAGCGCGGGGGCTTTCTGAACAGGGCCGAGCCCGGGAAGATCGCGAACTTGGCGTTGCGGGCACCCAGGTACTCGTTGCGTCCGCCGTCCTTGCGCGCGCCGGGTCCGGAGTCCTTGGACTCCTTCACGTCCTTCATGCCGATGTGGGACAGCAGGCCGGCGAGGAGGGAGATGTGGATGCGGTCGGCGGAGGCGTCCTGGTCGTTCAGGTGGATGCCCATCTGCTTGGCGACCGTGCGCAACTGCGTGTAGATGTCCTGCCATTCGCGGATGCGCAGGAAGTTGAGGTACTCCTGCTTGCACATCCGGCGGAACGAGGAGGAGCCCCTCTCCTTCTGCTGCTCGCGGATGTAGCGCCAGAGGTTCAGGTACGCGAGGAAGTCGCTCGTCTCGTCCTTGAAACGGGCGTGCAGCTGGTCGGCTTGGGCCTGCTTGTCGGCGGGGCGCTCGCGCGGGTCCTGGATGGACAGCGCGGCGGCGATCACCATGACCTCGCGGACGCAGCCGTTCTTGTCGGCCTCCAGGACCATGCGGGCCAGGCGCGGGTCGACCGGCAGCTGGGCGAGCTTGCGGCCGGTCTGCGTGAGCCGCTTGCGGGGATCCTTCTGGGCCGGGTCGAGCGCGCCGAGCTCCTCGAGGAGCTGCACGCCGTCGCGGATGTTGCGGTGGTCCGGCGGGTCGATGAACGGGAACTTCTCGATGTCGCCGAGGCCGGCCGCGGTCATCTGCAGGATGACGGAGGCGAGGTTCGTACGGAGGATCTCGGCGTCGGTGAACTCGGGCCGGGAGTTGAAGTCTTCTTCGCTGTAGAGGCGGATGCAGATGCCGTCGGACGTACGGCCGCAGCGGCCCTTGCGCTGGTTGGCACTGGCCTGGGAGATCGGCTCGATGGGGAGGCGCTGGACCTTGGTGCGATGGCTGTAGCGGGAGATCCGGGCGAAGCCGGGGTCGATGACGTACTTGATACCGGGGACCGTGAGGGACGTCTCCGCGACGTTGGTCGCCAGCACGATCCTGCGGCCCGAGTGCGGCTGGAAGACGCGGTGCTGCTCGGCGTGGGAAAGCCGGGCATAAAGGGGCAGGACCTCGGTGAAGCGGTACTGCTTCTTGGTCAGGGCGTCGGCGGTGTCCCGGATCTCGCGCTCACCGGAGAGGAAGACGAGGATGTCGCCCGGTCCCTCGGCCATGAGTTCTTCCACGGCGTCGGTGATGGCGGTGATCTGGTCCCGGTCGGAGTCGTCGGAGTCCTCTTCGAGGAGCGGGCGGTAGCGGACCTCGACGGGATACGTGCGGCCGCTGACCTCGATGATCGGCGCGTCGTCGAAATGCCGGGAGAAGCGCTCGGGGTCGATGGTGGCGGAGGTGATGACGACCTTGAGGTCCGGACGCCTCGGGAGCAGCTGGGCGAGGTAGCCGAGCAGGAAGTCGACGTTGAGGGACCGCTCGTGGGCCTCGTCGATGATGATCGTGTCGTAGGCGCGCAGCTCGCGGTCGGTCTGGATCTCGGCGAGCAGGATGCCGTCCGTCATGAGCTTGATGAAGGTGGCGTCCGGGTCCACCTGATCGGTGAACCGCACCTTCCAGCCGACGGCCTCGCCAAGGGGGGTGTCCAGCTCCTCGGCCACGCGCTCGGCGACGGTGCGGGCGGCGATGCGGCGCGGCTGAGTGTGCCCGATCATGCCGCGGACTCCGCGGCCGAGCTCGAGGCAGATCTTGGGGATCTGGGTGGTCTTCCCGGACCCGGTCTCGCCGGCGACGATGACGACCTGGTGGTCGCGGATGGCGTCGGCGATCTCGGCCCTCTTCTGGCTGACCGGGAGCTGCTCGGGGTAGCTGACGGCGGGGACGCGGGAGCGCCGCGCGGCCATGCGCTCCTCGGCTTTCCCGACTTCGGCCTCGATCTCGGAGAGGACGGCGGCGCTGGCCTCCGGCTTGCGGATCTTGCGTGCGCCTTCGAGCCTGCGGCCGAGCCGGTGCGCGTCGCGCAGCGACAGCTCGGTCAGGCGGGGGGCAAGGGTGCCGAGGGCGGGGGCTGAATGCGTAGACATACGCGATCCAGGATCTCACCTCGGAGAAATTGCGCGCGAATGATTTGACGTCGGCGGTTCAGCTGCGACTTGTGCGGTCGGGGCGGGTGAGCCGACGCGCCCCTGTAGTGGCGCGGCCCGTACGCCTCGGCAGCCACGGCGCTTACTGACTTCGCTGTGCCGGAGGAACCGTCGACGTCGGCTCACGTCGCGCCGCGGCCCCGTCCCCCAGAGCGATGGACCTCGCCGTGTTGGAGACGGCCTTGATGCCGAGGTAGGCCGTGGTCATGCCGCTCACCGCGGTGAACGCGGCGGTGAGGACGCCGACGATCACCGCACGGTCCCCCTCGAGGCGCCACACCCCGAAGATCGCCACACCGGCGATCGCAAGATTGCTGACGATCACCGCCAGTAACCCGTACCGCGCCCGGTCCTTCTCCAGCTCGACGTCCCGAATGGCCCGCGCCTCGTCCCGGCTCATCGTCCCCCGCTCCCTCAGCATTACGCCGACCAGCCAGAACGTAGCGCCGCCCAGGAGCGCTGCCAAGCAGATCGCACGATCACGACGTCACGTCCGGCGACCACACCCACAGCACGGGCGTCGGCGGGCATCGACCTCCCTCCGGTGGTACCCCTCGGCGGACGCTGCCTAAGGCCGGCGGAGTGTCGGGGCACGACAAAGGCCCCGTCCTGGTGAACGGGGCCTTCGGGTGGTGGCTGGGGCCGGGGTCGAACCGGCGACCTCTCGCTTTTCAGGCGAGCGCTCGTACCAACTGAGCTACCCAGCCACGAGGTTTCACGTGAAACCTCAGCGGTCCTGACGGGATTTGAACCCGCGGCCTCCACCTTGACAGGGTGGCGAGCACTCCAAACTGCTCCACAGGACCATGCTGTTGCGTGCGAACCAACGAAGGTAAGTGTCGCACACCGTACTACGTGCCCCCAACGGGATTCGAACCCGTGCTACCGCCTTGAAAGGGCGGCGTCCTAGGCCGCTAGACGATGAGGGCTATCGGCCCGCCTGGGCGCTTCTCAGCGCGTCGGGGACGTGAGAAGCATATGGGATGGCGGGGAGTATCGCCAAAACGGTTTACGGCGCAGATGTGGAGGGTGAGCGTGGGGTGGGGGCGGCGCCGGGCTGGTTCTCCTTCGGCAGGTGGCGGCTGACCTCGGCCGTCGTCTGGCCCAGGCCGCCCAGTTTGATCTCGTCCCAGGCCTGGAGGCGGCGGCTGTCCCGGTCGAAGTAGAGGATCGAGGCCTCGATCGGCGCGGGGTACTTGTGTTCCACCGCTCGTAGGCCGCTGCCGCCCGTCGAGCCCTCGATGCGCAGGCGCGTGCCGTACTGCATGACCTCCGTGCCCTCGTGGTGGAGGTGGCCTGCCAGGACCAGCGGCACCGTGCCGTCCGTCTCGCGCGCCGCCGACGGTTCGTGGGCGATGGCGACGTCGACCGGGGTGCCCTTGGCCCGCTGGTCGCGCAGCGCCGACGCCAGGCGGGCGCCCGCCAGCTGCTCCGCCGCGCCGCCGCCCGGGGTGACCGAGCGGTCGGGTGTGAACTGGGGGTCTCCGATGCCGGCGAAGCGCAGGCCCGCGATGGTCTCCGCGCGGCCGTCGTCCAGGACGTGCACGTTCTTCATGCGTTCCAGGTACCGCTGGGTGACTGCCGAGTCGTGGTTGCCCCGGACCCACACGTAGGGGACACCCAGGTCCTTGATCGGGTCCAGGAACCCGTTTTCCGCCGCCGTGCCGTGGTCCATCGTGTCCCCGGAGTCGACGATCACGTTCACCTTGTACTGCTCCACCAGCGAGGCGATGATCTTCCAGCTCGCCGGGTTCAGGTGGATGTCCGACACGTGCAGCACCCGGATGGTCGTCGGGTCCGGCGAGTAGGCGGGGAGCGTGGACGTGACGTCGTACAGCTTCGTCACGTTGGTGACCAGGCGCGCCAACTCCTTCTGGTAGGCGTCGAATTCGGTGACGATGCTGCGCGCGTTGCCGACGAGGGAGGGGGCCGAGGAGAGCAGGCCCGAGAACCTCGGTTCCAGGACCGACTTCGGGTTCCAGGTCGCGTACGCCGTCGCCCCGGAGGCCGCGAGGAGGGCCAGGGCCAGACCGCCGGCCGCCAGCGCGCGGCGGGGGCGGCGGTAGACCGCCAGTCCGAGGGCCGTGGCGCCGGACACGACGGCAACGCAGGAGCGCACGGCCACGCCGAGGGTGCCGTGCTCGACGTCCCGCACCACCTCGTCCTGGAGGCCGGAGAGGCGTTCGGGGTGGTCGACCAGGGCCTGGGAGCGGGCCGGGTCGAGCTGGTCGACGTTGACGTCCAGGCGGACCGGGGCGACATGGCTGTTCAGCTCCAGGGCGCCCAGCGGAGAGACGTTGATCTTCGTTCCGCCGCTCAGGGACGGGCGCAGCGTCATCGTCGTGTCCATGGGGCCGACCGGGACCCGTACGTTGCCGACGATCAGCAGGCCCAGCCAGGCGCCGAGGAGTACGACGACGACCAGGCCCAGGGCGCGGAGCCAGGGGCGTGGCTGAGGGGTCAGCGAGAGGGCCGGGCGCGGGCGGCGGGAGCGGTGGCCGCGCCGGGTGAGCGCGCGCACTGCCCTTCGGATGCCATTCATGGCGTTTGCGCCGTGTTTGCGATGCCGGCGGTTCAGGTCTGCGACGAAGACGCGGGCCATTGGTCCCGTATGCCCACGTGCGAGGCCCGATATGCGCGGATGCCGGGGTGGGCGGAGGGTTCGTGCGGGGCGGACTGCGGCTTGCGTGCGGGACGGTTCATGCCTCTCGTACGCGGGCGTCGTGCCGGACAATGGGCTTGTGCTGGAGATGACGCGCGAGGAGTTCGAGGAACTGGTCGCCGAGGCCCTCGACCGGATCCCGTCGGAGCTGACGCGGCTGATGGACAACGTCGCGGTGTTCGTCGAGGACGAACCGCCCGCCGACGATCCCGAGTTGCTCGGGCTGTACGAGGGGACCCCGTTGACGGATCGCGGCGAGTGGTACGCGGGCGTGCTGCCCGACCGCATCACGATCTACCGCGGGCCGACGCTGCGGATGTGCGAGACCCGGGAGGAGGTCGTGGCCGAGACCGAGGTGACCGTGGTGCACGAGATTGCCCACCACTTCGGGATCGACGACGCGCGCCTGCACGCCCTCGGGTACGGCTGAGAGCCGCCCGTTCTTCTGGCGCTCCGCCTCCGGGGCGGCTCAGCCGGTGTCCGGGAGCGACCGTGCTCACCCCTTCGGGTCTCCGCGTTCGCCCCTCGACACCGGTACGCCCCTCCGGCTCCGCGCCGTAGGCCGCGCCGCGTGTCTTCTTGTGGGCGACGGGAGTTGGGCACGTTGACTTCTTCGTCCTTCCCCGAGCTCTCGGCTGCGCTCGAGCAGGGGAGACCCCATTCGGAGGTGGCTTCCCGTGCGCCCCTTGTACGTACCCGTCCGTCTCGCCGCCACGGTCGTCGCCGTCGCCGCTGCCGCCGGCTGCATGAGCGTGGGCGACGACCCGGGCGGCAGGGTCAGGCCGTCCCACTCGGCGGGGCAGCGGGCCGGTGAGGCGCCGGACGGGGGTACGGCGGTGTCCGGCGGCGGCGCGGGGTACGGCGGGGGTACGGGCGACGGCAAACACGGGCACGGGGGCAAGGCGAAGGCCGGGCGATCGCCGTCCGCGTCGGTCTCACCGTCGGCCGCGGGGAGCGCATCCGCGGCGGCGCCGGGGAAGCGGGCGAAGCCAACGTTGGCAGGGGAGCCGACGCCGACCCAGGCGCCGCCGGATCCTCCGCGGACGTCTGCCGTGTCGGAGCCGCCGCCGGCCTCGTCGGCGCCGCCGGTTTCGGCGGAGCCGACGGTTGCGGAGCCTTCGTCTTCGGCGCACGAGAACACCGGGCCGCAGTTGGTCGAGCGGGAGCCGGCGCCGGAGGCAGGGTCACCGGTGTAGGGGTGGGGACCGGGTGGGGGACCGGGGTGCGGCGGATTCACCTCCTCCGCTGCCTGCACCTCCTCCACTGCCTCGTTCTGCACCTCGTCCACTCCCTCGTTCTGCACCTCTTCCGCTGCCTTATTCGGCACCTCCTCCACTGCCTCCAGGGCGTGGGGGGACCCCGGTTGCGCCGTCGTGGCGGGCGCCTTCGTGGCGGGGAAGCCTTGCTGACCTGCGCATGTGGGGTCGGTTTGCTTTTGGGGGTGGGGGGTGCGTATGGTGGCAGATCGTTTGATCCCATTTGCCCGGCGCCCACGCAGAGCGCGCCGTGTGGCGCGTACTCTCCTTTGCCGTGGCGGACCGCATCGAGGCGGTCGTGGTGCGAATCACGGAGTTGACGGGCGCGTGCCGACGAGACTCCGGAAGGTTTCGCATTCGCATGTCCATTGCCAGTACTGATCACGTCGTCGTGCCCGAGAACTCCGAGCACGCCGAGCCTCACGACGAGGCTCCCGAGATCACCTTCGCCGACCTCGGCCTCCCCGAGGGCGTCGTCCGCAAGCTCGCGCAGAACGGCGTGACGATCCCCTTCCCGATCCAGGCCGCGACCATCCCGGACGCCCTGGCCGGAAAGGACATCCTCGGCCGTGGCCGCACCGGCTCCGGCAAGACCCTCTCCTTCGGCCTGCCGACCCTGACCGCGCTGGCCGGCGGCCGCACCGAGAAGAAGCGGCCGCGGGCCGTGATCCTCACGCCGACGCGCGAGCTCGCCATGCAGGTCGCCGACGCGCTGCAGCCCTACGGTGACGTCCTCGGGCTGAAGATGAAGGTCGTCTGCGGCGGCACCTCGATGGGCAACCAGATCTACGCCCTGGAGAAGGGCGTGGACGTCCTCGTCGCCACCCCGGGCCGTCTGCGCGACATCATCAACCGCGGCGCCTGCTCCCTCGAGGACGTGCAGATCGCCGTGCTCGACGAGGCCGACCAGATGTCCGACCTGGGCTTCCTGCCCGAGGTCACCGAGCTGCTGGACCAGGTTCCGGCGGGCGGCCAGCGGATGCTGTTCTCCGCGACGATGGAGAACGAGATCAAGACCCTCGTCGACCGCTACCTCACCGACCCCGTCTCGCACGAGGTCGACGCGGCGCAGGGTGCGGTGACGACCATGTCCCACCACATCCTGATCGTGAAGCCCAAGGACAAGGCGCCGGTCACCGCGGCCATCGCCTCCCGCAAGGGCCGCACCATCATCTTCGTGCGCACCCAGCTCGGCGCCGACCGCGTCGCCGAGCAGCTGCGCGACGCCGGTGTGAAGGCCGAGGCGCTGCACGGCGGCATGACCCAGGGCGCCCGGACCCGGACGCTGGCCGACTTCAAGGACGGGTACGTCAACGTCCTGGTCGCCACCGACGTCGCCGCCCGCGGCATCCACGTCGACGGCATCGACCTCGTGCTCAACGTCGATCCCGCCGGCGACCACAAGGACTACCTGCACCGGGCCGGCCGTACCGCCCGCGCGGGCCGTACGGGCACGGTCGTCTCCCTCTCCCTGCCGCACCAGCGGCGCCAGATCTTCCGGCTGATGGAGGACGCAGGCGTCGACGCCTCGCGCCACATCATCCAGGGCGGCGCGGCCTTCGACCCGGAGGTCGCCGAGATCACCGGCGCCCGGTCGATGACCGAGGTCCAGGCCGAGTCCGCGGGCAACGCCGCCCAGCAGGCCGAGCGCGAGGTCGTCCACCTCACCAAGCAGCTGGAGCGGGCCCAGCGGCGCGCTGCCGAGCTGCGCGAGGAGGCGGACCGGCTGATCGCCAGGGTCGCCCGCGAGCGGGGCGAGGACCCTCAGGCGGCGGTGGCCGAGGCGCAGGCGGCGGCCGTGCAGGCGGCCGAGGCGTTGGTGCCGGGGCAGCCGGCGGCTCAGGACGTCGACCGCGCCGAACGGGCCGAGCGCGAGGAGCGTACGGCGGCTGCGTCGTCGTACGAGCGCCGTGAGCGGCGGGACGAGCGGGGCCCGCGCACGTTCGACCGCGACCGGGACCGTTCCTTCGACCGGGACCGCTCCTTCGACCGCGACCGTGGTGGCCGTTCCTTCGAGCGGCGCGACGACCGCGGCGGGTTCAACCGTGACCGGGACCGCGACCGTGACCGCGACCGCGGTTTCGACCGCCGGGACGACCGCGGTGACCGCGGTGACCGTGGCGGGGTCCGCCGGGACGACCGCGGTGGCCGCTCCTTCGACCGTGACCGCGGTTTCGAGCGCCGTGACGACCGCGGCGGGTTCCGCCGGGATGACCGGGGCGACCGTGGTGACCGTGGTGACCGCGGTGACCGCGGTGACCGTGGCGGGGTCCGCCGGGACGACCGCGGTGGCCGCTCCTTCGACCGTGACCGCGGTTTCGAGCGCCGTGACGACCGCGGCGGCTTCCGCCGGGACGACCGCCCCGCGCGCCGTGACGAGCGCGGCGGGCACCGCGGCAGCGACCGCCCGTTCAACCGGGACCGCCAGGGCGGCGACCGCCCCGGCTTCCGCTCCGGCGGCCACGAGCGCCCGTACGGCCGTCATGACGACCACCGCGGTACCGGTTCCTTCGGCCGCCGCGAGGACAAGCCGCGCTGGAAGCGCAACGGCTGACGCCGGGTGATTTCCAAGGGCCCGCACGACTGGCGTCGTGCGGGCCCATCCGCGTTCCGCGGCAGAAGGTGCCGCTCACTTTCCCTTCCTTTTAACTACCGTTGCCTGTGAGGCGGTTGTTGGCATCCGAGGACTTGGCGTGGAGGAGGGGCGCGGCCGAGGGGGACATACCGCAGCCACGCCGTTCTCGTATCCCTGGTGAGGGACCCTTGACCCGGCGTGTGCGCGCACGCTCTGCTGCGGTCCGGCGCGGCCGGATCACCTTTGCTTTCGTGGGCCTGGCCGTTCTCGGCGCCGGCTCGCTCACCGCCGCCGGCCCGGCGGCGGCGGACACCGCGCCGACGCCCGTCCGGCCGGACGGCGTGTGGGGCACGTCCATGCGGGCGGCTGTCTGACCACGGTGGAGTTCCGGCCGAGCGGCGAGCAGTACGTGGTCGGCCGTGAGGTCTCGCCCGACGGCTCCACGGTGCTGCAGCAGGCCGGCGCGCTGCTGTGGACGCCCGGTTCGGGCGACGGGGCCGTCACCGCGTACGGCCTGGAGGCGAAGAAGACGGTCCAGACCGTCGCCACCGGAGCCCCCTGCACGGTCAAGGAGCTGCAGGTCGTCGGCCGCTGGCTCTACTGGAACTGCGGCCCGGCCGGCGCCGCGGCCGTGTACGACCGTACGGCGAAGAGGACCGTCAAGGTGCCCTCCGGTCCCGCGCTCGTCGGCGTCGGCGACATCACCGGCGTCGGCGACATCACCGGCGACGGCAGGAACGACCTGGTCGAGCGGGACACGGCGGGCAACCTGTACCGCAACAACGGCGACGGCAAGGGCTCGTTCGGCTCGCGGGCGAGGATCGCGACGGGCTGGCAGGGCTACAGGGGGGTCTTCCAGCTGGAGTCTTCCAGCCGTCCGGTTCCAGTCATCGGGTGACGCATGTCATGCCCCCGGCGAGGGAATCGCTGGGGGCATGACAGATGACGCCAGAGCGAGTGGGCTGTCGGACGAAGAGCGGCTGGCCCAGCTCGGTTACACGCAGGTTCTCGCCCGCCGCATGTCGGCGTTCTCCAACTACGCGGTCTCCTTCACGATCATCTCGGTCCTCTCCGGCTGCCTGACGCTCTACCTCTTCGGGATGAACACCGGCGGTCCCGCCGTGATCACCTGGGGCTGGGTGGCCGTGGGCCTGATGACACTGTTCGTCGGGTTGTCGATGGCCGAAATCTGTTCGGCGTACCCGACCTCGGCGGGCCTGTACTTCTGGGCCCACCGGCTGGCGCCGCCGAAGTCGGCCGCGGCCTGGGCCTGGTTCACGGGCTGGTTCAACGTGCTGGGCCAGGTGGCGGTGACCGCGGGCATCGACTTCGGGGCGGCGTCCTTCCTGGGCGCGTACCTGAACCTCCAGTTCGACTTCAAGGTCACACCGGGCCGCACGGTCCTGCTCTTCGCGGCGATCCTGCTCCTGCACGGCCTGCTGAACACCTTCGGCGTCCGCATCGTCGCCTTCCTCAACAGCGTGAGCGTGTGGTGGCACGTGCTCGGGGTCGGGGTGATCGTGGGGGCCCTGGCCTTCGTCCCGGACAAACACCAGTCGGCGAGCTTCGTGTTCGGGGAGTTCGTCAACAACACGGGCTGGGGCAGTGGGCTGTACGTGGTGCTGCTGGGCCTCCTGATGGCCCAGTACACCTTCACCGGCTACGACGCCTCCGCCCACATGACGGAGGAGACGCACGACGCGTCCACGGCGGGCCCCAAGGGCATCGTCCGCTCCATCTGGACCTCCTGGATAGCCGGCCTCGTCCTCCTGCTGGGCTTCACCTTCGCGATCCAGTCCTACGGCAGGGAGCTCGCGTCCCCGACCGGCGCGCCGCCCGCGCAGATCCTGCTGGACGCCCTCGGCGCGACCGCCGGCAAGCTGCTGCTGCTCGTGGTGATCGGAGCGCAGCTGTTCTGCGGGATGGCGTCGGTGACGGCCAACAGTCGCATGATCTACGCCTTTTCGCGCGACGGCGCACTGCCCTTCTCGCACGTCTGGCACACGGTCAGCCCGCGCACGCGCACCCCGGTGGCGGCGGTCTGGCTGGCGGCGGTCGGCGCACTGGTCCTGGGCCTGCCGTACCTGATCAACGTCACGGCGTACGCGGCGGTCACGTCGATCGCCGTGATCGGCCTCTACATCGCGTACGTCATCCCGACCCTGCTCCGCGTACGCAAGGGCGAGGCCTTCGAACGCGGGCCCTGGCACCTGGGCCGCTGGTCGCAGACGATCGGAGTGGTGTCGGTGACATGGGTCGGGGTGATCACGATCCTCTTCATGCTCCCGCAGGTCTCCCCGGTCACCTGGGAAACCTTCAACTACGCCCCGGTCGCCGTTTTGGTCGTCCTCGGCTTCGCCGCGACCTGGTGGCTCGCCTCGGCCCGCCACTGGTTCCTCAACACCGACCACGCACGCACCCTCAGCCGCGAGGCCGCCCGCGCGGGCACCCCCGAACCGGCCGATCCGTAACCCTTCCGGCACCCGCACGGCACACTTCCGGCCCGGCTCCCCGATACCCGATCGGAGACACGGCCTCGTCCGGCTATGCTCGGGAAGGCAACATCGCCTGGGCCCTTAGCTCAATTGGCAGAGCAGTGGACTTTTAATCCATTGGTTGTGGGTTCGAGTCCCACAGGGCCTACGGCTGCAGGGGAAGGGAAACCCCCCCTCTGGCCTGCTACGCAGCGCTCGGGTCGGCTTCGGCCGGCTCGGGCGCTGTCTCGTTTTTCGGGCCCTTGCATGCGCGATGCGTGCGCGATGCGTGAGCGGCCGTGCTGGTGGCCTGCGGATCGACTGCGACCGGCGTGATCCGCTGACTTCCGGACGAGACCGGGGCACCGGGTTTCGCCGCCTTCTCGGCGATCTCACGGCCCAGCTCGGAGGCAGGCTCGGGTACGTGTCCGACATCATCTCGCGGGCCGTGGCGTCTGGCGAAGCCGAATTCTTCGCGCTGCTGCAGGCGAGCGGCGTGACGGTGCGGCCGAAGACCGGGCCGTCCGGGGATCGCCCTGCCCGGCGACACCAAAAGGCACGGCGAGCCGGTGCGGTACTCCGGCTCCACCCTCGCCGGCGACCTGTCCCTGCCCAAGATCCGCCATCGCCTCACCACCTCCACCCCCGAATCGGTCGCCGCCCGCCCAGGCAACCCGCGGCACCAAGCCGCCGCCGAAAGCATCCCCCACCACCTCACCCGTGGCGAGGCCCATGTGGCCCAGGGGCAGCTGGCCGCGCTCGGTGGAGCACTGACCTGCCCCCGCTCGCTGCCCCGGCTGCGGCGCGTGACCTCGAACGGGCCTCCGTCCCCTTCGAGCGCGCTACCCGCTCGCGCATCGCCGCCGACCGTGCCAGCTCCCGCGTCTTGCGCCGCAGTGCAGGCGATCTGGCGGAATCCCGTACAGCGCGGGGACGGCGCGGGCCGGCGATGCTGCTGGACGCCGCGCTCACCGCGGTCGCCTACGCGATGCACTGGCACCTCGCCTACGCGATGCACTGGCACCTCGCCCGTCAGCACGCCCAGCAGGAGGCGGCCGCCAAGCACGTCGCCGGGCCGCGCGGTGGCGAGGGGGTGTACAGCATGGCGCGCACCCTGGGGCCGGCGACGTGCCGGGCGCCGTCCTGGGCGAGGCGGATTAGTTCGAGGGCGTCTTGCGGCTGGTCGCTATCGACGGTGCCCGGGGCGTCGAAGTCCCCAACGGCTTCCTCACCGTCGTCTTCGCCGCCCACGAATGGACCGGCGAACCCGAAAACCGCGAACCGCGCAAACACGCCCAGGTCCGCTGGGTCGACGCCGACGCCATCCCCCAGAACTTCGTGGAGAACCACTGCCGGCGCCCTTCACCGCTACCTCACCGACGGACCGCAGGTGTCGCTGGACGGCTGGAAGTAGGCATATGTTCACAGACCATGGCCCGACGGCAGGGCCAGTGGACCTGTGCTCGGCGGACAGGTCTCGTTCATGCTGGGCCGCCCCTGCTCGCTCGATGCCGAACTGGCCGGAGAGAGGGTGGCCGAGGTCTTCGGCACCGTGGCGCCCCGGCAGGTGGCCCGGGGCCGGGCGCATCCGCCCGAGTGCGCCCTGCGGCTCGAAGCCACGGACACCGGCGCCTGGTGGACCGACGGGCCGGGAGCACCGGTGGCCACGCTCGCCGCCCCGCGGAACATCTCCTGCTCCTGCTGTGGGGCCGGATGCCGTCCGACGGCGGGGCGTTCGTCCGGGAGGGCGACCGGCGGGCCCGGCGGGCGGATCCTGGACGGTTTCCTGAGGCCCTGACGCCCCACCCTGTGTCCTGACCTGTGCCCTGATGGCCTGACGCCCTGGTGCCTCATGATCCGCGTGGTCCCGTTCGCGTACCGCCCTTGGCGGATCGCGGCGCCAAGGCAGTAGGTTGAGCGAGTGCCTGCGCCGCCGTTGATTCTGCTGCTGTCGGGGAGCCTGAGATCCGGCTCCACCAACGAGGCCGTACTGCGCACCGCGCAGGCCGTGGGACCCGCGGGCGCGCACGTCCTGTACGGCGGCCTGGTGGAGCTTCCGCACTTCAACCCCGATGACGACACCAACCCGTTGCCGGCTCCCGTGGCCGGGTTGCGGGCGGCGATCGACCGGGCGGCCGGGGTCCTGATCTGCACCCCGGAGTATGCGGGCACTCTGCCGGGTTCGTTCAAGAACCTGCTGGACTGGACCGTCGGCGGCACCGAGATCTGCGACAAGCCGGTTGCCTGGGTCAACGCGGCCGGCCCGGGCCGCGGCCAGGGCGCGGAGGCCACGCTGCGGACGGTACTGGGCTACACCGGCGCCGACATCGTGGAACCGGCCTGCGCGAAGATTCCCGTGGACCGGGGGATGGTCGGCAGTGACGGGCTCATCACCGATCCGGAGGTACGTGCGCGACTCGGCGAGGTGCTCGGGGAGTTGGTGGCGGCTCACCGTCGGACCGCCGCGACCGACGGGGCGTGACTCCGGCGCCCCGAACTCCGGGTGTGCCGCTCGACGGCCCGTCGTGGGTGAGGGTGGTCGCCGGGCTCAGCCCGCGTTCCGTTCCGTCAGTTCTGTCAGGTTCGTCAGTTCCGTGCGCTCATTGCGCTCCGTCCGCTCCGTCTGCTCCGTCAGTTCGCCGAGCGGCAGGGTGTGCTGGGTCTGGAGGACCTTCGCGCGGAGGTAGCGGACGTTGTGGGGCGTGGTGAAGACGCCCGTCGGGACGCGTTCGCGGACGTCGATGCCGAGGGTGCGGAGTTGCTCGGCCTTGTCGGGGTTGTTGGAGAGCAGGTCCAGGGACGTGATGCCCAGGGCCTTCAGCATCTGGGCCGCCGCCGTGTAGTCGCGGGCGTCCTCGGGGAGGCCGAGGGCCGCGTTCGCCTCGTAGGTGTCCAGGCCGCGGTCCTGGAGGGCGTAGGCGTCGAGCTTGCTGTAGAGGCCGATGCCGCGGCCCTCCTGGCGGAGGTGGAGCAGGACACCGCCGCGGTCGGCGATACGCTCCACCGCCTCGCGCAGCTGCGGGCCGCAGTCGCAGCGGGCGGAGCCGAAGACGTCGCCGGTCAGGCACTCGGAGTGCAGGCGGACCAGCGGGACGGCGGGGCCGGGGTCGCCGAGGACGACGGCCACGTGTTCCTGGCCGTCGGCCAGGCCGTGGAAGGTGACCAGTTCGGCGTCGGCGCTGTAGCCGTCGTGGAAGCGCAGCGGTACCCGGACGCGGGCGCGCGGCGTGGCGGCGGGGAAGTCGGGCATGCGGGTTCTCCGGGTCCGGCGTGTCCGCTTCAGATTTGAAGCAGAACTTGGATCGAGACCCTACTCTCTGCTTTAAATTTGAAGCAACTTGTTTGAGGAGTGGTGTGGCGCCTGCTGTGTGGTGTGGCGCCTTCTGCGTGGCGGCGGTCAGGAACAGGACCAGGAACAGGACCAGGAACAGGACCAGGAACAGGACCAGGAACAGGACCAGGAACAGGACCAGGAACAGGACTACGAACAGGACCAGGAACAGGACCAGGAACAGGACCAGGAACAGGACTACGAACAGGACCAGGAACAGGACCAGGAACAGGACTACGAACAGGACTTGGGTGACCGGCGGCGCCACGGCACGTCCTCCGGTGTGCTGCCCGCCTCGTCACTCTGGAGCGCCTGCGCGACCTCGGTGAAGATCTCCTCCAGCTGAGCCACCTGCTGCGGGGCGAGATGGTCGAAGAGGTGCGCGCGGACCGTCTCGACGTGGCCCGGCGCCGCGCGCTCCAGGACCGTCATGCCCTCGTCCGTCAGGACCGCGATGCTGCCCCGCTTGTCCGACGGGCAGCCCTCGCGCCGGACCAGGCCGTCCTTCTCCAGGCGCGCGACCGCGTACGTCAGCCGGCTGCGCGTGATCTTCAGCTGCTCGGCGAGGTCGGTCATGCGCAACCGGCATTCCGGTGTCTCGGAGAGGACCGACAGGATGGAGTAGTACATGTGCGGCATGCCGGCCTCCTGCTGGAGCTGCCGGTCGATCGCGTCCTCCAGGAGAAGGGTGGCGGCGATGTACGCGCGCCAGGCGCGCTGCTCCTCGGGGGTGAGCCAGCGGGTCGTCATGCCGCAAGTGTAGATTTGTTTCAAACTTGAACCAAGCCGGTCCGCCTCCGAGAGAGAGTGCGTCGATGCCCCGTCCGTACGTCCTGCTGTCCGCCGCCGTCTCCCTCGACGGCTACCTGGACGACACCGGCCCCGAGCGGCTGCTGCTCTCCAGCCCCGCCGACTTCGACCGGGTCGACGAGGTGCGGG
Source organism: Streptomyces sp. NPDC005202 (assembly GCF_040608235.1). NCBI lineage: Bacteria > Bacillati > Actinomycetota > Actinomycetes > Kitasatosporales > Streptomycetaceae > Streptomyces > Streptomyces sp. NPDC005202. The sequence goes on from NZ_JBEXHW010000030.1 coordinate 66,615, forward strand.
CGTCCGTCGACGGGATCCTGGTCGGCGCCGGCACCATCCGCGCCGACAATCCGCGGCTGCTGGTGAACTCGCCCGAGCGCCGGGCCGCCCGGGTCGCCGCCGGGAAGCCGGAGTACCCGCTGAAGGTCACGGTCAGCGGATCGGGTGACCTGGACCCGGGCGCGCAGTTCTGGCACACGGGCGGCGAGAAGGTCGTCTACACCACCGACAAGGGCGCCGAACGGCTGCGCCGGGCCGGCGTCGCCGCCGACGTCGTGTCGCTGGGCGCCGCACTCGACTGGCGGCCGCTGCTGGAGCACCTGCACGACGTGCGCGGGGTGCGCCGGCTCATGGTCGAGGGCGGGGGGGCCGTCCACACCCAGTTGCTCCAGCAGGAGCTCGCGGACGAGCTTCAGCTCGTACTCGCCCCGCTGTTCGTGGGCGACCCGGAGGCCCCGCGGCTGTTCGGAGCGGGCGCCTACCAGGGTGGTCGGCTGCGGCTGGTGGAGACACGGGCCATCGGGGACGTCGTTTTCATGCGCTACGAGCCGACCGCTCCCGGGACCGGCTCCCTTGCCTCTCCCGCGGACCGGCACTGGCTCCGGCTCGCGTGCGAGCTCGCGGCGCACTGCCCGCCGTCGCGGACCGCGTTCAGCGTGGGGGCGGTGGTGGTGGCCGCCGACGGCACCGAGCTCGCGCGGGGGTACTCCCGGGAGGGCGGGGACCCGGTCGTGCACGCGGAGGAGGCTGCGCTGGCGAAGGTCGACCCGGCGGATCCGCGGCTGGCCGGCGCAACGGTGTACAGCAGCCTGGAACCGTGCGCCCGGCGCTCCTCCCGGCCTCGCCCCTGCGCCCGGTTGATTCTGGACGCGGGGGTGGGACGGGTGGTCACGGCCTGGCAGGAACCGGACACGTTCGTCGAGGGCGCCGACGGGGCGGGGGTGCTGGCGGCCGGGGGCGCGGAGGTCGTCGTGCTGCCGGAGTTCGAGGAGCGCGCCAAGGAGCCGAACCGGCATCTGCTGGGCTGAACGGACGGCTCCGCCGACCGAAAACGGCCGGGGAAGCGGCGCGGACATACATGCGTGCACAACCTGTCCTGCGCATGGCGTACACTGGAGACACAACGACGCGGGGTGGAGCAGCTCGGTAGCTCGCTGGGCTCATAACCCAGAGGTCGCAGGTTCAAATCCTGTCCCCGCTACTGAAGGCTCAGGGCCGGAATCCGATCACGGGATTCCGGCCCTGAGTGTTTCTCCCGTGCTCGCGCACGGGGCCCCGGGGTCTGCGTACGTGTTCCTCCTCACACACGGTCATCCGGTCGGCCCACACGGCTCGCTCCCCGCACCGGGTCCGGGAAACCTGGACGGGCGGAGACCGGCGTTCGGCGTGTGCGGCAGGAGTCGAGTGGTGTGGCCAGGTGACGTGGAGGGTGAGGGGCCGTACGACCTCGCATCCCGCGGCAACGGCCTCGCACCGTACGACCACGGGTCCCGTGACGCAGGCCTCGGCCCGTACGCCAGAGCCGGCGGGCGGCTGCCCGGCGACCCCGTCCCCGACCCCGGGCTCGGCGACAGCCCGGCTCCCGTCCCGCCCGAAGAGGGCGAGCGGAGGCGGATCTCGTGTGCGCGCGCCTTCGTGCTGATGCTCCCGGCGCTGCTGCTCGTCGCCGGCGCCTGCTACGACTGCCTCACCCCGTCGGAGTTCACCGCGGCTCCCTTCTTCACGGCCGCACCCCTGGTCGCTGCCCCCCTGCTGTCCCGGCGGGCCACCGCGCTCACGGGGGTCGCGGCGGTCGCTGTCGTCCTCGCCCTGCACGTCAGGCTCGGCGTCGTCCTCCACGTCCACGCGGTCACCGAACTGGTCACCGTGGCGACGGTCGCCGTCCTGGCCGTGCTGATCAACCTCCTCGTGCGCCGCAGCGACGAGCGGCTCGCCTCCGCCCGTGAGATCGCCGAGGCCGCGCAGCGCGCGGTGCTGCCCGAGCCCGCGGGGCGGATCGGCGGACTGGACATCGCGGCCCGCTACGAGGCGGCGCAGGCGGACGCGTTCATCGGCGGCGACCTGTACGCGGTGCAGGACAGCCCGCACGGCGTCCGGCTCGTCGTCGGCGACGTGCGCGGCAAGGGCATGGGAGCGGTGGCGGCCGTGGCCGTGGTCATCGGGGCCTTCCGGGAAGCCGCCGAGCAGGAGCGCACGCTGGAGGCGGTGGCGCAGCGGCTGGAGCGGGCGCTGGCGCGCGAGGCTTCGCGGCGCGAAGGGATCGACGCCTTCGAGGGGTTCACCACCGCCGTCCTCGCCGAGATCCTCCACGACGGCACAGTGGTGCGGATCGTCAACCGCGGCCATCCGCCGCCGCTGCTGCTGTATGCGGACGGCACCCTGCGCACGCTGCCGGCCCGCGACCCCGGGCTACCGCTCGGCATGGGAGACCTGGGCATCTGGCCCGACCGTGCCGAGGAGACCGGGTTTCCCGCCGGAGCCATGATGCTCTTCCACACCGACGGCCTGTCCGAGGCCCGCGACGCCCGCGGCCGCTTCTACGACCTCGAACGGCGCCTCGACGGCCGGACGTTCGGCGACCCGGGCACGCTGCTCGGCACCCTCGCGGCGGAGGTGCGTCGGCACTCCGGGGGCGGCATGACGGACGACATGGCACTGCTCGCCGTACGGCGCCCCTGATCATTGTCACGCGACGTGATCGAACGGTCCCGGTGAGCATAACAACTGACACACCGTCATAAGTGGTCACGCTCCTGGGTCCTGGCCAACTCGCCCGCTTTTCACCACTCATGGCCCGTACGTCCAGGCCAAAAAGGTTTAATGATCAAGCCGAACGGCTTGGAATCCGCGCCTCGGGTCTATTAACGTTCGATAACGCAGCGCGGTCGTCCCAGCCGTCACAAGAGGCGGCTCCGTGCGCACCTGCCGAATCCCGTCAGGGAACCGGGGAACCAACCATCACCTTGGGGTGAATCGGGCGTCATCCGCCGTGACCGCACGGCTGGGTTACGCGCGTAGGAGACCTTCCTGCTCCGAACCCGTCAGCTAACCCGGTAGGCGAGAAGGAAGGAAAGGAGTACGCCCACGTGGCGTCCAACCGGCCCGCTCCCCAAGCCCCGTTCGTGCCGAGCCAGCGCACCGAGACCTTCGGCTACGGCAGCCACCGCACCGACGAGGGCCCCTGGGAGGAATGGAACCCCACCGAGGAGTCCATCCGCCCCGTACGCGGCCGGCATCGCGTCACCAAGCAGCGCGGCGGCGGGCTCGCCCGCAGCTCCACCGTCCTCGGCGTAGGTGTCATAGCCGCCGTCGGCGCGGGCGGCATGGCCAGTGCGCAGACCGGCAAGCCGCCGGTGTCCATCTCCCTGCCCGACCTGCCCTCCGTGGACTCCCTGCTCAGCGACTCCTCCGACGCCCCGAAGGGCTCCGCGACCGCGCTCAGCACCGTCGGCGTGACCTCCGCCGACACCGCCCAGGGCACCGCCGACGCCGGCGAGGCGCTGCGCAACCGCATCATGGCCCAGGCCGATCTGCAGCAGGTCCAGGTCGACACCAAGGCCGAGGCGGCCGCGGAGGCCGCCGCCGCCAAGCAGGCCGACGAGGCGGCCGCCAAGGCGGCGAAGGCGGCCGAGGCCAAGGCCGCCGCCGCCAAGCAGAAGGCGGAGGAGGAGGCCAAGAAGAAGGCCGAGGCCGAGCGCCTGGCCGAGCTGGCCAAGCAGTACACGCTGCCGACCTCCTCGTACACCATCACCGGTATCTTCGGCCAGGCCGGCTCCATGTGGTCCTCCGGCTACCACACCGGCCTCGACTTCGCCGCGCCCACAGGCACCCTGATCAAGGCGATCCACAGCGGCACCATCACCGAGGCAGGTTGGGCCGGCGCCTACGGCTACCGCACGATCCTCACCCTCGACGACGGCACCGAGCTGTGGTTCTGCCACCAGTCGTCGATCAGCGTCAAGGTCGGCCAGAAGGTCGGCACGGGCGACGTCATCGGCCGCGTGGGCGCCACCGGCAACGTCACCGGGCCGCACCTGCACCTGGAGGTCCACCCCGACGGCCAGGCCACCGGGATCGACCCGATGACGTGGCTTCGGGGCAAGGGCCTCAACCCCTGACACCTGCCCTTCCCTGATCCCCGGCGGTCCTGACGGCGCCCCCCCGACGTCAGGGCTGCCGGTCAGGTGTTCGCGCAACCTTTGCGGGAGTCGGCGGAATGGGCCCCTCCGGCATGGGTGTTGATGCTGGTCATGACTTCTCCACGCAAGCTGGGCACGTCCGACCTCGAGGTCTTCCCCGCCCTCGGCGGCAACGTCTTCGGCTGGACCGCCGACGAGGCGCAGTCCTTCGCCGTCCTCGACGCGTACACGGCTGCCGGCGGCAACTTCGTCGACACCGCCGACTCCTACTCGGCGTGGGTCGAGGGCAACCGGGGCGGCGAGTCCGAGACGATCACCGGCTGGGGGTCCCCCTGCTCGAAGAGCTTGGGGGAGGGTGAAGCAGCGCGGCAACCGCTCCGACATCGTCGTCGCCCGGAGGCGTCGGCGTAGCCTCTCCGCTACGACCGGTACGGGTTGTACGGGGTGTACGGGTTGTACGGGGGATACGGCGCCGCCGGATACCCGTACACCCCGTACACCGGCCATGGCCCCGCAGCCACCGGAACCGGAGGAGCCGTGGCCCGCGCCGCGTGGTCCAACGCCGGCCGGGCCACCTCCCGCCGCCGCCACAGCTCGTGCAGCAACTCCCGTTCCCGTACGACGAAGTCGGCCCCGGCCCGCCCCCGGCGCCCCCGGTGCCGCAGGAACGCCAGCGAGGTCGCGTACGCCTCGTACTGGGCGACCGCCCGCGCCGCCGGCTTCCCGAAGTGGTGCCCGGCGTACTCCCGGGCCAGCCTGCGCGCCCGCATGGAGCCGAGGGCGAACGGCTCGGCCGGTGCCAGCCATCCGGCGGCGGCGTAGGCGGGCAGCTCCTCGCGCACGGTCCGCAGCTCCCGCTGCCGCGTCCAGATCACCAGCCAGGTCAGCAGCCCGAACGCGGGCACCATGAACGCCCCGTAGACGGCGAAGAAGCCGTAGTCGCCGAAGGTCGAGGAGCCGTTCCAGAAGGCGTGCATGCTCATCGCGAGCAGCAGTCCGGACAGCGGCAGCAGTACGCGCCGCACATGCTGGCGGTCTCCGCAGCGCGCGGCGACGCCGAAGCCGATGCCGGTGAGCACGGTGAACAACGGGTGCGCGAACGGCGACATGACGACACGCACGAAGAAGGTCGCCGCGGTGACGGAGGCGATGCCCCGGCCGCCGGTGAGCTGGTCGGTACCGAAGGCGGTGCCGAGGTAGAGGATGTTCTCGGTGAACGCGAAGCCGGTGGCGGTCACCCCGGCGATGACGACCCCGTCGACGATGCCGGTGAAGTCGCGTCCGCGGAACAGGAAGAGCAGTAAGACGGCGGCGGCCTTCGCGGACTCCTCCACGACGGGCGCTATCACGGTCGCGCCCAGGGTGTCCGCGCCGGCCGGGTCGGCGGTCGCCGTCGCTATCCATTTCGTCGCGAAGCTGTTGGCGACGATCGCTATCAGCGCCGCCGCGCAGGCGCCCCAGGCGAACGCGAACAGCATGTTCGGCCAGGGGCCGGGCTCGACCCGGTCCAGCCAGCGGAAGGCGGCTATGAGCAGCGGTACGGGCAGGACGGCGAGCCCGAGCCCGACCAGGAAGCCCTCGGTGCCGGTCTGTTCGCGCACCAGGGCGAGGATGACGAGCCCGGAGAGCGCGAGCAGGGTGGTGAGGGCGCCGTAACGCACCCATCGCTGCTGCCACCAGTGCGCGTGCCGCGGTGCGCCGTCGGCGGGACCGCTGGGGTGCATCGGGTACGGGGGGCAGGTGGCCACGGCATTGACCCTAACGAGGGAGGGCGCCGCCCGCGACGGTACCTCGGGCGGGGAGGACCGGTCAGTCGCGGTCGAGGCGCTCGGTGGGGGGCTGGTCCGACGGTTGCTCCTGGTGCTGCTCTTCGTGCTGTACGCGACGGAAGAGCAGATCGTTCACCACATGACCCTTGTCCAGTCCCTGGCGCTCGAAACGGGTCAGCGGCCGGAACTCGGGGCGGGGCGCGAAACCGCCGCCGGGCTGCGTGTTCTCGAAGTCGGGGTGCGCGGTCAGCACTTCGAGCATCTGTTCGGCGTACGGCTCCCAGTCGGTCGCGAGGTGGACAAGCGCACCCGGCCTGAGCCGGGAGGCGGCCAGCGTGAGGAACTCCGGCTGGATCAGCCGCCGCTTGTGGTGCCGCTTCTTGGGCCAGGGGTCGGGGAAGTAGACGCGCAGCCCGTCCAGCGAGTCCGGGGTGAGCATCTTGCGCAGCAGGATGACGGCGTCGCCGTTGCCGACGCGGATGTTGGTGAGCCCGTTCCGGTCGGCGAGCTTGAGCAGGTTGCCCTGGCCGGGGGTGTGCACGTCGACGGTGAGGATGTTGGTGCCGGGGTCCGCGGCCGCCATCTGGGCCGTGGCCTCCCCCATCCCGAACCCGATCTCCAGCACGACGGGGTTGGTGTTCCCGAACAGCTCGGCGAGATCGATCACCCGCTGCCCGTCGATGTCCAGCCCCCACTCGGGCCACAGCCGCTGCAACGCGTCCGCCTGCCCCGCCGTCACCCGACTCCGCCGTGGCTGAAAACTCCGAATCCGCCGCTCGAAGTGCGATCCGGCCGGATCGGCCCTGGGCCCGTCGGGAAAGCGCGGCTGTCCCTTGGCCCGGGTGCGCCGAGCGGACTCGCCGGGGGTGTGACCGGCCGGCTCGCCGGTGCCGGTGACGGGCTCGTCACCGGAGGAGGGCCGGGGGGATCCGGGAGCTTCGGGGGTGTTCAGGGAGTCAGACACAGTGGGGTCGATTTTACGGGGATGGCGGCGGCGGGAAGTGTTTCTGCAGCTCGGGCCTGCTGTCCAGCCGGTCCGGCGGTTGAGGACGAGGCCGTGCGGGCCGAAGCGGGGGGCTGGGAGCGCGGGCCCCAGGGACGGGAAGGGCAGGGGGAGGAGGAGGCGGAGGGGGAGGAGGGGGAGGAGGAGGCGGAGGGGGAGGAGGGGGAGGAGGAGGCGGAGGGGGAGGAGGAGGCGGAGGAGGCGGAACAGCGCGATGGCGGCAGCAGCGCCGCGCACCCTTACGCCGACGCGAGCAGGGCCAACGCCCTCCGCGCCACCTCCCGCCCGATCGGCAAGGACGCGGTCGCCGCAGGACTCGGCGCATTGAGAACATGCACCGCCCGGGGCCCCTGCCGAATCAGAAAGTCGTCCACCAGCGTGCCGTCCCGCAGCACCGCCTGCGCCCGCACCCCCGCAGCCGCCGGCACCAGATCCCCCTCCGCGACGGCCGGCAACAACCTCCGCACCGCCTCCGTGAACGCCTCCTTCGACACCGATCGCCGCAGCTCCCCCGCCCCGTACCGCCAGTGCCGCCGCGCGATCCGCCACGCGCCCGGCCAGGTCAGCGTCCCCGCCAGTTCCCGAGGCCGTACGACCCCCCACCCGTACCCCTCCCGTGCCAGTGCCGGCACCGCATTGGGTCCGATGTGCACACCCCCGTCGATCCCTCTGGTCAGATGCACCCCGAGGAACGGAAACGCCGGATCCGGCACCGGATACACCAGCCCCCGCACCAGCTCCGGCCGTGCCAGCTCGTAGTACTCCCCCCGGAACGGCACGATCCGCACCCCCGGCTCGTCCCCGGTCAGCCGCGCCACCTCGTCGCAGTACAGCCCGGCGCAGTTGACCAGCACCCGCCCGCGGACGACGTCACCCCGCGCCGTCCGTACGGCCACGCCCAGTTCCGGCCGCCGGTCCACCCGTACGACCCGGGCGCCATACCGGATCTCCGCCCCCGACGCGTGCGCCAGCTGCCGCGCGACCCCCACGAAGTCGCAGATCCCCGTCGTCCCCACGTGGATCGCGGCCAGCCCGCGCACCTCCGGCTCGTACTCCGCGATCTGGGCCGCGCCCAGCTCCCGCACCGGGATGCCGTTCTCCCGGCCGCGCTGCACGAGCGCGTGCAGCCGCGGCAGCTCCTCCCGCTCGGTCGCGACGATCAGCTTGCCGGTGACGGCGTGGGCGATGCCGTACTCCGCGCAGAACTTGATCATCTCGGCGGCGCCCCGCACCGCGTACCGCGCCTTCAGCGAGCCCGGCCGGTAGTAGATCCCGCTGTGGATGACGCCGCTGTTGCGCCCCGTCTGGTGCCGGGCCGGCCCCGGCTCCTTCTCCAGCACCGTCACCCGCGTGCCCGGCGCGGCGCGCGTGATCGCGTACGCCGTCGACAGGCCGACGATCCCGCCCCCGATCACCAGCACGTCACAGTCGTAATCGATCTCCCGCTGCACCAGCTCCACCTCCCGGCTTCGATAGTGCACTGCGCCACTGACAATGCGCTGAAACCCCGGGAGGCGCGTCCGTGGGCGCCCGGTGCCCGGACAGGCTCAGGCCGGCGCCATCAGCAGCGGCCGTGCGCGCTCCCGCAGCTCGACCACGCGCGGTTCGTCGCCGTACGGCTCCAGCCGGTGGAGAAGGTCCTTGACGTACTCCGTGGTGCGCGCGGACGAGATGCGCCCGGCGACCTCCACCGCCCGGACGCCCTGCTCGCACGCCGCGTCCAGGTTGCCCGACTCCAGTTCGGCGACCGCCGAGACGACCAGCCGGAGGCCGTGCGAGCGCACGAACTCCTCCGTCGGCTTCGACAGCGCCTGCTCGGTGAAGCGGCGCACCTGGCGCGGTGCCTTCAGGTCGCGGTAGCACTCGGCGGCGTCCGCGGCGAACCGGTCGTAGGAGTAGAAGCCGAGCCAGGACGGGTCGTTGTCACCCTCGCGGGACCGCTCCAGCCAGCCCTCGGCCGCCTTCAGGGCCGCGCCGGCTGTCTGGGCGTCACCCGCACGCGCGTGCGCGCGTGCCTCGACGAGGCGGAAGAAACTCATGGTGCGGGCCGTGGCCAGGCCGCGGTTGCGCTCCAGCGCGGCCTGCGCGAGGTCGACGCCCTCGTCGCCGAAGCCGCGGTAGGTCGCCTGGAGGGACATGGAGGCCAGGACGTAGCCCCCGAGGGGGACGTCGGCGGCCGCGCGGGCCAGGCGCAGGGCCTGGATGTAGTAGCGCTGCGCGGCCTCCTGCTGGCCGGTGTCGAAGGCCATCCAGCCCGCCAGGCGGGTCAGTTCGGCGGCCGCGCCGAACAGCGCCCTGCCGACCTCGTCGGAGTACGAGCCGAGCAGCAGCGGCGCCGCCTCCACCCTCAGGCACTCCGGCACCATCGACGAACGCCAGTCGCCGCCTCCGTACTTGGAGTCCCAGCGCCTGGCGTCCTCAGCGGCCTCCCGCAGCTTCTGCACGTCGCTGTGGCCGACTTTGATCGGTGCGCCGGAGCCCTCCGCGGGGTTCGCCTCGCGCGCCACCGAACTGTCGGCCGGGGTTATCAGCCACCGTGAGGCGGGCGTTGCGTATGCGCTCACTGCGAACGAACCGGCCAGCGACTGCCAGATGCCGCCGGAGCCGGCCCGGCGGCCGGCGAGGTCGAGACGGTACAGCTCCGTCGCCGACTTCACGGCCTGACCGACGTCCCTGGGGAAGGCGAGGCCCACTTCCGGTGCGGGATCCGCGTCCGCCAGGCCGATCTCGTGGAGCGGCACCGGGCGGCCGAGCTTCTGGCCGATGGCGGCCGCGATGAGATGGGGCGCCGCACCCTGCGGCACCATCCCCTTCGACACCCAGCGCGCCACCGAGGTCTTGTCGTAGCGAAGAGTCAACCCGCGTTGAGCGCCAAGGTCGTTGACGCGTCGCGCGAGTCCTGCGTTGCTGATTCCCGCGAGGGCGAGAACGGCGCCGAGCTTTTCGTTCGGCCCGCGTTGCTCCCTGGACATGCGCCACCCCTCGACACAGACGGCTGCCGCGCTGGCATAACCACGCGGCATTCGTAAACCCAGCGTAGTTCGCCGCATCCCAAGCGTTAAGGGGCATTCTTCCGGATGGCGGGATTGTGGTCCGTGCCGAAGTACGTCGCCATGCACGCAGTGTTGCGGCGTGCCCCCGGTGTGTGGCCGTGCGCCCGTCCGTGCGCTCTTCTCCGGCCACCGGGGGAGCGGTTCCATGGCTGTGCGTGGGTCGGCCCGCTGTACTGGATCCAGTGGGCTGGGGGACACCGCCGCCTTCATCCCCGCGGGCGGCGGAACGGTCCGGGAGGCGAACTCCGCCTCCCGGACTGCGCGTTGTCCGTGCGGTGCGCAGAGCGTGTACGGAGCGTGCGCACGTCTGTCCCCCCAACGTCGATTTGGCTGAAAATCGACCCCACTTCTCGCCGCCGATTGCGGCTCCTACCACGGCACTTGACGGCGCGAAGGGTGTTGAGAGGAGCGCATCGGGGGGCGCATTCAGGTCGCGGCGGCCTTGCCCGGTAAGGGTGTTCGCCTGCGCCCGAGCAGGCGCGCAGGGGCGCGCGCAATGGATCGAAGGCGGCTCCGCCTCCCCGCCGGCGCGCGTCCTTCGTGGCAGCATGGTGACCCTGTTCGTACGGTGCACTGGTTGTCCACAGGCTGTGGAGGCGTCGATGCGGTGGTTGGTGGGATGGAGCAGCACCGCCGCGGGAGCCGCCCGGATCGGCTCCGCGGGCGCCACCGGACACGACGGGGAGACCGTGCATCCGGTGGGCTCCCAACTCCTGTGGGGCGACCCGGATCCGCTGTGGGCGGTGGGCGACTGGCGTCCGGACGAGGTCCGCCTGGTGAAGGCCGACACCCAGACCAGGATCGCGGTCCTCGGCACCTGCGGCGCCTCCGACGAACAGCTGCGGGTCGGCCTGCTCGCCGCGCGCGGCGGGGCCCTGCGCCATCTGACGGCCTGGTCGGGCAGCTACACGGCCGTCGTCCAGGTGGGCCGGCGCATCACCGTCTGCGGCGACCTCGCGGGCGCCCGCCCGGTGTTCTACACGCCCTGGGCCGACGGCACGGCGTACGCGACGGCCGCGCTGCCGCTGGCCGACCTCATCGAGGCCAACCTCGACTTCGGCCACCTCGCCGCGCTGCTCGCCGCTCCCGACGTGCCGGCCGCGCTGCACGACTCGACGCCGTACGACGGTGTGCGGCGTGTTCCGCCGGGGCACGCGCTGATCCTGCGCGCCGGGGCCCGCGAGATCGCCGGGTACGAGCCGGTCGCCTCGCTCGCGGTGGCGGCGCCCCCGGCCGACCCGGACAGCGCGGTCGACGCCGTGCGGGACGCACTGGTCGAGGCCGTCCGGGCCCGCCTCTCCGCGCCGCGGCACGTGCCCGACATCGACCCCGGGCCGGTGCCCGGCATGGGGCCCGCCGAGCGCCGCGCGGCCCGCGGCATGCCGGCGCCGGGGATCGGAGCGGATCTGTCGGGCGGACCGGCCTCCGGGACGCTCGCGCTGCTGGCCGCCGGCCTGCCGGGCATGCCGGGGACGCTCCTGGGCCACGGCACGGGGGCCGGCGAGCGCCTGCTCGCCGTGACCTTCAACGACCTCGCCACCGGCGGGCGCGAGGCCGAGCTGGAGCGGGCCGGGACGCTCGCGGCCAACCCCCGCCTGCACCACGTGGTGGTGACGGGCGGCGAGGAAGTCCTGCCGTACGCCGACCTGGACGGCCCGCTGACGGACGAACCGGGTCCGTCCCTGGTGACGGCGGCACGCCACCGCGCCCGTCTGGCGTCGGGCAGCGCGGACCACTTCACCGGGTACGGCGCCCGCCAGGTCCTGGACGCGCATCCGGCGCGCCTGGCCGACCTGCTGATGGACCGGAAGCGGCGCAAGCTCGTACGTCCCGTCGCCGCGCTCGCCAAGGCCGACGGGTCGGTGATGGTCCCCGCGCGCGTGTACAGCGCGGCGCGGCGGCTGGCGCGGACGCCGTACCGGGCGGGCCTGGAGATGCTCGCCGACCGGTTGCTGCACCGCCGCTTCGACGAGCCCGGAGGTGCCGTGGGGGCGTCGCTCGCCGCGCTCACCTGGGCCAGACCCGGGCCGGCGGCGCGGTGGCTGACCGGGGAGGCGCTGGCTGAAGTATCGGTTCGCCTGCAAGGGGCGACGAGCCGCTCCGGAGTCGGCCCGGGCCAGCGACCGGGCGACTATCGCGCGCGTGCGGCCCTGGCCCGGCACGCGGCGGACCTCCGTGTCCTGGAGCAGGCCGCCGAGATCCGCTCCCAGCGGCTGCACGCGCCGTTCCTCGACAACCAGGTCGTCCGCGCGTGCCGGGCCCTGCCGGAGGCGCTGCGGGTGCAGCCGGGGGCGCGGGCGGCGATCCTGCGGACGGTCCTGGAGGGCGCCGGGGTGGGGGAGCTGCCGCCCGGCTGGGGCGCCCCCTCGCACGCGTCGTCGGCCGTGGCGGCCCGGACGGGGCTGCGGGTGGCCGCGGACTCCCTGATGGCCCTCTTCGCCACGCCGCTGCTCGCGGAGGCGGGGCTGGTGGAGGCGCGGGTGGTACGGAAGGCGCTGCGGGGCGCGGCGGAGGGGGAACCGCTGCCGCTGGACGGCTTGGCGGACCTGGTATCCCTGGAGGTGTGGCTGCGCCGGCTGCTGGCCCGCAGAGGCACGTGCTGGACAGGCACACCGGCACGCGCGCGTGCGGTGCCGGCGGGGATTGCGCCGCAGAGGGGGGTGTTGGCCTCCGGCGGCTGAACCGGTGCGCCTGGGGGTGGGTTGTGGTTCCAGGCGGTGCTGAGCGCGACCGACGCCCTCGTCACGGTCGGCGAGTCCGGCCCGGAGCACGGGCTGCCGATGCCGGTGGACGCCCTGCGCGAGGCCGTGGAGCAGCGGTGCTCGGAGGCGGTCACGGCGGCGCTCGTGGACATGGCGGCCGAGCCGATGGCCCGGCTCGGCGACCTGCCGCGCGCGGTCCGACTGCCCGTCGCCGCCGACCACTGGCGCGACGGACGCCCGCGCCCCATGCCGGAGCGCAGGACGGCAGAACGCATCGAGGCCACCGCCCGCGCGACCCTCCCCGTCGACCGCTGCGCCGCCGAGCGCGCCCGGGGTCCGGCCCTCAGCCCGTCGACCGCTGCGCCGCCGAGCGCGCCCGGGGTCCGGCCCTCGGCCCGCCGGGCCGAGTCCGTGTCGCCGAGCGATCTCTACGCGCAGGTGAACTTCGACTCGGCCCAGTCCGCCGGCGCCAGGACGTCGAAGGCGCTGCGCGGCTCGACCACCAGTCGTACGGCCTTGCGCCCGATGAGGTTCACATGGACGGGGACGGCCGGGGCGCCGCTCTCGACCGTTCCGGAGCTCCACAGCCGGACGCCGTCGGCGTACGCGGAGAAGGAGACCCTGCCGAGCCCGGCCGTGAGGTCGTCGACGCCGACCTGTGCGTCGTAGGCGGAGCACGCACGGTTGAGGTCGATGGTGACGGAGGACTTGCCGTGGACGGTCACGCCGTGCGTGTACCGTCGCCCGGCGATCGACAGACCGTACCGCTGCCACACCCAACCGCTGTCGCCGAGCCGCATCTCGGGCCTGGTGCCGTCGCCGGTGACGTTGTAGTCCAGTTCGCTCCACTGGTAGACGACCGGAGCGGGCGGGGGTGCAGGCGGGGGCGGGGTCATCGGGGTCGGCGTGGGCTGCGGTGCCGGGGTGGGTGTGGGAGACGGCTTGGGCGTCGGAGTGGGCTTCGGCGTGGCTGTCGGGGACAGCTTCGGGGACGGCTTCGGGGACGGCGTGGGCGTGGGGCCAGCCGCGGCGGCGACCACGGGCGGCTTCGGGGCGGGCGCCTTCTTCGACGGCGTGGGCGTCGGCGGCTGGGACTTGACGACCGGCGCGGACGGGGGCGGCGGGGCCGCCTCGGGTGTCCTGGCCGGACCGTCGTGGCCGGCCAGCGCGAGGACGATCGCCGTGGCGGCCACAGCGACGACACCGGCTGCGATACCGGCCTTCACCGGCGCACCCAGCCCCTCGGAGGCCGCCGCGCCACCACCCGCGCCCGCCCCGCCGGAGGAGCCGCCCCCGGTGACGGCGGCCGCACCCGCGGCGCCCGCCGCTCCTGCTCCGCCGGCGATGATGCCGAGCGCCTTGGCGTACCCGGCGGCGCCGAACCAGCCGATGACGGCGACCGGTACGACGGCGGGGATACCGCTTGCGACCTCCTCGATCTGGCTGGCCGCCAGCCGACACTTGGCGCACTCCTCCAGGTGCTTGCGCAGCCCTCGTTCCGCGCGGGTGCGCAGTCGCCTGCGGGCGTAGGTGCCGAGCTGGTCGACGTAGCGGGCGCACTCCTCGTCGCGGGCGAGGGCGGCGCTGACATGGGCCTGGAGATAGGCCTGCTTCAGGCCCTCACGGGCGCGGCTGGCCAGGACGCGTGTGCCGTTGGCGTCCAGCCCGAAGAGCATGGCGACCTCGCTCGGCGACTCGTCCTCGACCTCGGTGTGCCACAGCACGGCCTGCCACCGCTCGGGCAGCGAGCGGAAGGCCTGGATGGCCAGCGACTGCTCGGCCTGGTGCATCGCCCGCACGTCCGCGCCCAGGTCCAGTGTGTCGCCGTCGGACGCCTCGGACATGCGGGCGGCCTGTGCCGCGAACACCGCGAAGTCGTCGACCAGTTGCTCGCGCTTGGCGGTCTTCGTCCAGCGCGCGGCGACGCGCCGGACGGTGGTGAGCAGGTAGGCGCGTACGGCGTGCTCGGGGCCGGAGCCGCCGCGTACCGCCTGGAGCATGCGGGCGAACACCTCGGCGGTGAGGTCCTCGGCGGTGTGGGCGTCACGGCAGCAGGTGCGGGCGTACCGGCGCACGGCGTCGGCGTGACGCCGGTACAGCTCCTCGTACGCCGTGTCGTCGCCCGAGCGCATCCGCCCGATCAGCGCGGCGTCGGACGGCGGCAGCTCCAGCGGGGGCGGCAGCACACCGTCCTCGTGCCGCTCGCGCTGTGCCGGAACGCCGCCCTGTGTCGGGGTGCCGCCCTGTGCCGGGGTGCCGCCCTGTGCCGGGGTGCCGCCCTGTGTCGGAACGCCGCCCTGAGCGGGGGTGCCGCCCTGTGCCGGGGTGCCGCCCTGAGCGGGGGCGCCGCCCTGAGCCGGGGTGCCGCCCTGTGCCGGAACGCCGCCCTGAGCGGGGGCGCCGCCCTGTGCCGGGGTGCCGTCCTGAGCGGGGGCGCCGCCCTGTGCCGGGGTGCCGCCCTGTGCCGGGGTGCCGCCCTGTGCCGGGGTGCCGCCCTGTGCCGGAACGCCGTCCTGAGCGGGGGCGCCGCCCTGTGCCGGGGTGCCGCCCTGTGCCGGAACGCCGCCCTGTGCCGGGGTGCCGCCCTGTGCCGGAACGCCGCCCTGAGCGGGAGCGCCGCCCTGTGCCGGGGTGCCGCCCTGTGCCGGGGTGCCGCCGCGCGGGACGTCGGCTGGTCCGCCCTGGCTCGGCACCTGCGGAGAGCGCAGCCCTTCTGTGCCGTCCGCCTCGCCGTCATCGAGTGACTCGTCGCGCCCGTCAAAGCTCATCGCGGAAAGCCCCCGCCGCCTGCCCAGCCGTCCCGATCACCGGGTCAGCGTGCCACATTGGCTGTCGGCCAGGACTCGGCATGACGGATCGTCCACTCATCCGTGGGGACTTGCCGCGACGCAGTACTGGCGTTCACTCGTACGGGGAATGCCCAACGGCCGTCGTGTCGACGAGCGATGGATGGCTGCCCGAATTGCTTCGGTATCCGGTTGCCCGGGTATCCGGCCGGAGCACGGGTGGCGCAGCACCCGACTTGGCCGTCACCCCGTCGAGTCGAGTCACCCGGCACCGGAACCGCTCCGGCTCACACGGGCCGCGACCGCAGGCCCTCCAGCAGGATGTCCAGCAGCCGCGCCGAGGCGGCCGCCTGCTGGGCCGCGTCCGGCAGCGAGGGTGCCGCCGTCGCGATGACCAGCAGCACGTCCGACACCGACACGTCTGGCCGCAACTCGCCCGCCGCACGCGCCCGCTCCACGAGCCGGCCCACGACCTCGAGCAGCGCGGCCGCCCCCGCGTCGTCGCCCGCCGCGCCCGACGAGACCGAAGCGCCCTCGTCGGGCACCAGCCGCAGTTCCCCCGAGCCCGGCTGCGTCCGCTGCTGCGGCAGCCGCGCCTCGGCCGGCCCCGCGCCGTCGTCCGCGACCCCGACCCGCAGCACCTGCGGCGGCAGCAGCCGCCCGGCACCGGAGGCCACCGACGTGCGCAGGAAGCGCGACAGCGCCGACCACGGCTCGTCCTCCTGACTGAGCGCGGCCCGCGCCTGGTCGGTCAGCCGGGAGGTCTCCTCCTCGGCTATCCGCCGCACCAGGACGTCCTTGCTCGGGAAGCGCCGGTACACCGTGCCGACACCGACCCGCGCGCGCCGCGCCACGTCCTCCATCGGCGCGCCGTACCCCAGCTCGCCGAAGACCTCGCGCGCCGCCCGCAGCACGTGCTCCAGATTGCGCTGTGCGTCCACGCGCAGCGGCGCCGTCCGAGCCGTCCGGGTCTCGTCCCCGCGCCCGTTGCCCGCCGCCGCGCTCATCGCCCCGCCGCCGGGTGCGACGGCGGACGCGGTAGACCAATGAGAGTCCTGAATGTGCATAAGTGTTCCCCCGGTAATGACGTCTCCCCCCGGAGACTCTCCCCGCCGCTGAATCCGGGGTGCGCGAAACGGGCATCGTGCGCGACCGAGCCCGCCCCCCGAGTTCCGGTGGGACCTCGCGGACTCGTTCGACCACATCCCCTACACCCCGTCGACAGACGAACATAGTTGAGAGGGGGTCAATTCAGAAGGGGCAGGTTCCGCACGGAGCGCCCCCCGATCGGAGTACGGGTCGTATACGTCCGGATTACGCCCCCTTCCGCACCCCGGCTCACCCCCGCTGACCTGCGCGCCTGCCCCACACTCCGGTAATTCGGCCAACCCCGCGCGGCCCCGGCCCGCCGTCACACAAATCGCCGGGGCTGTGGACAAACGCCTGCGCCGGGTGCGTCATGGGATGGTGAAGGAACGTGCGCGCATTCTCGTTGTCGGCGGCGGCTACGTCGGGATGTACACGGCCCTGCGTCTGCAGCGGAGGATGAAACAGGAGCTCAGGCGGGGCGAGGTCGAGATCACGGTCGTCACGCCCGATCCGTACATGACGTACCAGCCGTTCCTGCCCGAGGCGGCCGCGGGTGCGATTTCCCCTCGTCACGTCGTCGTACCGCTGCGCCGCGTTCTCGACCAGTGCCGCATCGTCGTCGGCGAGGCGACGTCCGTCGACCACGCCCACCGCACCGCGACGATCACCACCCTCGCCACGGAGGAGGGCGCGGGCGCCGAGAAGATGACCTACGACGAACTCGTCCTCGCCCCCGGCTCGGTCTCGCGCACCCTGCCCATCCCCGGTCTCGCCGACTACGGCATCGGCTTCAAGACCGTCGAGGAGGCCATCGGCCTGCGCAACCACGTCATCGAGCAGATGGACATCGCCTCCTCCACCCGTGATCCCGCGATCCGCGACGCGGCCCTCACCTTCCTCTTCGTCGGCGGCGGGTACGCCGGGGTGGAGGCGCTCGGCGAGCTGGAGGACATGGCCCGCTACGCCGCGCGCTACTACCACAACGTCAAGCCCGAGGACATGAAGTGGATCCTCGTGGAGGCTTCGGACCGCATCCTGCCCGAGGTCGGAGAGGAGATGGGCCGCTACACGGTCACCGAACTGCGCCGCCGCAACATCCAGGTCCTCCTCCGGACCCGCCTCGAGTCGTGCGCGGACCGCATCGCCGTCCTCAGCGACGGGCAGCGCTTCCCGACCCGTACGGTCGTGTGGACCGCCGGCGTCAAACCGCATCCGGTCCTCGCCGCCACCGACCTGCCGCTCACCGGGCGCGGCCGCCTGAAGTGCACCGCCCAGCTGACGCTCGACGGCGTCGAGCACGCCTGGGCCGCGGGCGACGCCGCCGCCGTCCCCGACGTCACCGCCGACGAACCCGGCAGGGAGACCGCCCCGAACGCCCAGCACGCGCTCCGCCAGGCCAAGCTCCTCGGCGACAACATCGCCCACTCCCTGCGCGGCGAGCCCCTCGAGACGTATGCGCACAAATACGCCGGCTCGGTCGCCTCCCTCGGACTGCACAAGGGCGTCGCGCAGATCTACGGGCGCAAGCTGAAGGGCTACCCTGCGTGGTTCATGCACCGCACCTACCACCTCAGCAGGGTGCCCACCTTCAACCGCAAGGCCCGCGTGGCCGCCGAATGGATGCTGGCGGGGCTCTTCAAACGGGAGATCGTCTCCCTGGGTTCACTGGAACATCCCCGCGCGGAGTTCGAAATCGCGGCCGGTGGAAAGCATCCTCTCGACCCGAACATCAACCCGAACGGGTTGTCCTGACCGGACCGAGGAACTCCACCGGTGGGGCAGGCGTCTGACGGATGTCGGCGCGGTCGGCCACACTGCCAGACTGGCCCACGACCGTGGGCGGGCAGCCGCTCGTCCTCGAGCACCCGCGATGCTTTCCCCGCTGTGCTGCACCCCCTGGGGCGGTAAGAATGTGCGGCTACCGCCGTGCGGCCCCGGACCCCCGGCCGTGCCCGGAGCCAGCCTGAGACGACGACACGAGGCAAGGATTCGTGAACTTCACGCGCTGGAGCGCCCGGCTCCCCGGAACGCAGCGCCGCGCCGCAGCGCGGACCGATCACCCGGCCTCCCCGGACCGGTGGGCAGAAGGCTCCGTACCCGCGGCCCGCGCCGAACAACTGACCGACGGGGCAGCGCCCGTGCCCGCCGTTGACGAACTCCCCGCGCGCGAGGTCCTCGACCGCGTCCCGGCACTCGTCGCCCTGGTCCACGGCCCCGACCACCGTATCGCCTACGTGAACGACGCCTATGCGACCGCCTTCGGAGTGCGCCCGCTCGGCGCACCCGCTCGCGAGGCCCTCCCCGAGCTGCACGCACTGGGGCTGCTCCCGCTCCTCGACCAGGTCCTGCGCAGCGGCAGACCTCGCACGCTGAAGTCCCGCAGGGCACCGGACGGCCGCTCGTACAGGTTCACGTGCACCCCGGTCGCCGAAACCGAGGGCCGCGGTGGCCCGGCGGTCGACGGCCGCGGCGGCTCGAGCGGCGACGGCCGCGGCGGCTCGGGTGTGCTCGTCTTCGCCACCGACGTCACCGACCATGCCGAGGCCGCCGAGCGGCTGCGCGCCAGCGAGCGCCGGCAGCGCGAGACCGCGGTCACCCTCCAGCGCTCGCTCCTCCCGCAGGTGCTGGAGGAGCCCGACGACCTGCGCATCGCCGCCACGTACCAGCCGGGCGGCACGGAGGCCGCGGTCGGCGGCGACTGGTACGACGTGATCACGCTCGGCGGCGGCCGTACGGCACTGGTCATCGGCGACGTGATGGGCCGGGGGGTGCGGGCGGCGGCAGTCATGGGTCAACTCCGCACGGCGGTCCGCGCCTACGCCCGCCTGGATCTGCCCCCGCACGAGGTCCTGCAGCTGCTCGACGGCCTCGCCACGGAGATCGACGCCAACCAGATCGCGACCTGCGTGTACGCCGTCCACGACCCGAACGAGGGCCGACTGGTGTACGCCTCCGCCGGCCACCTGCCGATCCTGGTCCGCGACGAGAGCGGCACGGTCCTGCGCGCCGACGAGCCGACCGGCCCGCCCCTCGGCACGGGCGGCTGGATGCACGCGTCCGGCTCGGTCCCGCTGGGCCACGGCTCCACGGCGGTGCTGTACACGGACGGCCTGGTGGAACGCCGGGACGAGGACCTGGACGAGGGCATCGCGGCCCTGGAGCGCGCCTTGGCGGGCGCCACCGGCACCCCCCAGGTGATCTGCGACCGCCTGGTCCGCTCGGCGGGCGTGCAGGCGGACCACGACGACGACGTGGCCGTCCTGGTCCTCCAGCACCCCGCCCGTACGGGCCCGGACGGCGAGCTGTTCCGCAACGCGGCACTGGAACTGCTGGGCGGCGTGGAAGCGGCCCCACGCGCGCGTGCCTTCGCCTCCGGCGTGCTGACGAGCTGGCGGTTCCCCTCGGACCTGCACGACCTGGGCGTCCTGGCGGCGAGCGAACTCGTCGCCAACTCGCTCCAGCACGGCACCCCACCGATGCGTCTGCGCCTCCGGCGCACCGACCGCCGCCTGATCATCGAAGTCACCGACGGCGACGACCACCTGCCGCGCCGCCGACGCGCGGAACCGGGCGACGAGTCGGGACGGGGCATCGCCATCGTCGCGACGATCGCCTCCAACTGGGGGTCGCGGAGGACGCCGGGAGGCGGGAAGGCGGTCTGGTGCGAGTTCGCGTTGCCGCGGGGGGCCGGGGTGACGGGGGTTCGGTGACCGTGGGCTTGTCCGGCACCCGGCGGTGGTGCGGGTCTCGCGAGGGAGTCTTCGCCGGGGCCCGGGGGCGGAGCCTCAGGGCGGGGTGCACGTCGCCCAACCGAGTCAGGCAGGTGGGTGGGCAGCGCGGCGGCTGGGCGAAGCCACCCCGCGGTGCTACTAGCTCCCCATGGCAGACGCATTCGGATATCAGCTCAAGGGCAGCGCTCCCGAGCGCTACGAACGGTACGTCGGGCCGGTCATGGCGCCCTTCGTCACCGCACTCCTGGACGCCGTGGACCTCTACCCCGGCGCCACGGTCCTCGACCTCGCCTGCGGTACCGGCTTCGCCGCGCGCGCGGCCGCCGCCCAGGTCGGCCCGGCCGGCCGCGTCTTCGGCGCCGACATCAACGCGGGGATGCTCAGGGTCGCCGAGGCCCACCACCCCCGCCTGTACCCCGACATCGAGTTCACCCTGGCCTCCGCCGACAACCTCCCCCACCCCGACGCCGCCTTCGACGCGGTCGTCTGCCAGCAGGGCGCCCAGTTCTTCCCCGACCTCCACGCGGCCCTGGCGGAAACCGCCCGCGTCACCCGCTCCGGCGGCCGCTTCGCGGCCACCGTCTGGGCGGACCTCTCCCTCTCCCCGTACTTCGCCGCCCAGCACGAGGTCATCAGGGAGTACGGCGGCCCGGAGCGCGCCGAGAGCTACAGCGCCGCCTTCGCCTGCACCGCCGACCGCCTCACCAGCGCCCTCCGCGCCGCCGGCTTCCACGACGCGACGGCCCACGAGGTCACCTTCGGCATCGCCCTGCCCCCACTGGCCGAGTTCATCCGCGGCCACCTCTCGGTGCTCCCCTGGGGCCAGGAGATCCTCGACGCCCACGGCGAGGACGTCCTGACCGCCGCGGGGCGCGCACTCGCCGCCCGTCTCGCCGACCGCACCACCCCCGACGGCACGGCGACCCTCCCCTTCACCGCGACCCTCGCGACAGCCGTCCGCTGAGAGGAAGCAGCCGGCACGACGAGGCGGCCGCCACCCGAAGGTGACGGCCGCCCAGCCCACGGGCCCACGCTCCCGCGAACCGAGAACTCACGCACTACGCAGCCTCACGCCTCCGCAGCCTCACGCCTCCGCAGCCACCGGCTCCGCGGCCGCCCCGCGCCGAGCGACCACCCGGCTCCGTGCCGCCCACGGATGATCCTGTGCGGCGGTGAGCCGCCGCCCCAGCCGCAGCGCGAGGACCGTGATCCCCAGCGAGAACAGCAGGAACGTCACGACGTACGGCGCATGCAGCGACGCCCCCATCGGCCCGCCCACCGTCGGCCCGACCGCCAGCGCGAGCTGCTTCACCAGGGCGTAGGCCGAGTTGTACTGCCCCGCCATCCCGGCCGGCGCAAGGTCGGCCACCAGCGGCGCCACCGTCGGCGCCAGCATCGCCTCACCCAGCCCGAACAGCGCGTACGTCGACACGAATGCGGCCGTCGCCATCGTCTGGCTGCCGTGCCCGAGCCCCGCATACGCGGCCGCGCCCCACGCCACGGCCCAGATCACCCCCACGGCCGCGATCACCAGCGACCGCCGGCGCCGCTCGACGAACTTCAGCACGGCGAACTGCGCCACCACGATCATCATCGCGTTCGCGGCCAGCGCCGTCCCCAGCGCGGACGTCGAGATCCCGGCCGCCTCCACGCCGTACGCGCTCAGCCCCGACTCGAACTGCCCGTAGCAGGTGAAGAACAGCACGAAGCACAGCACGCACAGCTGCACCATGGCCCGGTTTCCGAGCAGTTCCTTCCAACTGCCCTTCGCCGACCCCGCCGGCGCGTCCTCGATCCGCGGCGAGTGCGGCATCCGCACCGTCGACATCACCACGACCAGCAGCAGGAACACCGCCGCCTCGATCGCGAACAGCAGCGTGAAGGAGGAGACGTGGGTGGTGTCGACGAGATGACCACCGATGAGGCCACCCACACCGAGCCCCAGGTTCTGCAGGAAGAACTGCATCGCGAACGCGCGCGACCGTGTGTCCGCCGTCGAGCAGTCCACGATCATCGTCGCCAGGGCCGGCTGCATCACGGCCTGCCCGGCCCCCAGCGCCGCCGCCGACAGCAGCACGGTCGCCGCGCCGTCCGCGAGCCCCAGGCTCAGGGCGCCCGATGCGGCGGTGACCAGGGCGGCGAGCAGGACCGGCAGCGGGCCGCGCCGCACGATCGCCCTGCCGGCGAACGGCAGCAGGATCAGCGCCGCCACGGCGAAGACGGTGAGGACCATTCCCGCCGTCACGGCACCCAGACCCCGCACCTGCGCCACATAGACGTACAGGTAGGGGACGGTGAAGCCGAGCCCGAACGCGCTGAGTGCGTTGCCCACGTGGATCCGGCGCATCGCTGCGCCCATCGCCCTGGTCACGTTCACCTCTCTCGAGTCTCGAGTAGTTGGTGGGTCAGGTAGTGGGGAAGCCCCAGTAGTTAGGACTGAATACTTCGAAGATAAATTTCGAACCTAAACAATACACCTGGAAGGACTTCAATGCCAAGCAGGCCCGTGCCATACTGCGGTCATGGGCGACACCCCCGGCAGCCTCAGTGAGCCGACACTCGAAGAGCAGATCGCCGCCTACCAGCGCGAGTTCCAGGACCTCGACCCCCAGGTCGAGAAGATCGTTTCGGCGCTGTCCCGCCTGAATCGCCGGATGAACGTCGCCTACGGCCGCCAGACCGCCGCGCTCGGCATCAGCAACGCCGAGTGGGAGGTGCTCAAGGCGCTCGTCCTCTCCGGTGCCCCCTACCGCATGGGCCCGAGCGACCTCGCCAAGCGCCTCGGCCTCACCCCGGCCGCGATGACCCACCGCATCGACCGCATGGTCGCGGAGGGGCTGGTCACCCGGGAGCGCGACGAGTCCAACCGGGTCCGCGTGATCGTGGAGCTGACGCCCGAGGGTCGCGAGAAGTGGCTTGCGGCCATGCGTCTGGCGTCCGTCTTCGAGGAGGACCTGCTTCAGGACCTGTCCCCGGAGGAGCGCACGGCCCTCGGTGAGGTACTGACCAGGCTGCTGCGCAGGGTGGAACACGCCCAGCCGGACGCCGGCGGGCGGCTCAGCGACCTGGACTAAAAGATCTTGACACCGGGTTGTTGACAGCCACCTCCTGGATCCGTAAGGTTCGTCGGGTTGCCGCGGAGCCGTAACGGTTCTGCGACAGCACCTTCCGCCGCACAAGCGGCGCCAAACCACCAGCACGATCTTCCCGGCCGGGTTGTTTTCGGCGTGCCCGAATTCAATTCGAATGGGACTCTGCGATCTTGATCGGTTCCGTCAGGGCCCGATTGGGAATCGCGGAGAGAATCCGCTAAGGTTTGAGACGTCGGAACGGCCCAACGGCTGGGAAGACAAACCCCGCTGACTGGGGATCAGGTCGAGAAAAGATCTGATAGAGTCGGAAACACCGAAGGGAAGCGCCCGGAGGAAAGCCCGAGAGGGTGAGTACGAAGGAAGCGTCCGTTCCTTGAGAAC
>NZ_JBEXHW010000031.1:0-16616 GCF_040608235.1 Streptomyces sp. NPDC005202
CTCGAACTGCTGCCGAAGCCGCTCGGGATACGGGCCGTACTCGCCGATCGGCAGGTACGGCCCGATGAACTCCCATTCCGCATCCGTCAGTTGCACTCGCGTCACGGAAAAAGATCTACCGGTCCAGGGCCTCACCACGAGGGCAAATCGACAGATTGATCACGACCCGATACGCGCCCTAGGCGTCCGCGTTGTTCAGCATCCGGCACTGCGAGGAGTCGCGCCGGTTCTACGACCGCAAACGAGCCGAGGGCAAGCGCCACACCCAGGCCGTGCTCGCTCTCGCCCGCCGCCGCGTCAACGTTCTCTGGGCCCTGCTGCGCGACGGACGGCCTACGAACTCACGCCGCCCATCGCTCGCGCGGCTTGACAGAGGGCATGAGGAGTCAGGGTCTTCACCGCACCAGAGTTCTGTCATGGGATCCCTCCTCGAGGAGCCGAGGTGGTTGGTGTGTTGGGGGGCCTGGATCGCCCCGGACGCGGGGAGGCGGACCGGGGCACGCCGCTGACGCTATGCCAGGCTGCCCTGCCTTCCGACACCCGTGACGGGATCCTGACGCTGATCCGGCTGACGTTGACGCGGCGCTGACACGACGGGGCGAATGGTCCAGTCAGGCACCGCGTCAGCCCGACGACGGGCAGTGACCACAGCCAGCGCGAAGCCACCTGCCCATGACCGGTGCCCGCTGGACGCGGCCGGGGCGGCGCGTGCCCGGTCGGCCGCAGGGTCTCTTCCGCGCGCCGACCGGATGCTCGTGTCCCCCACTGTGCGGTGCCGAGAGACGGCGTCGGCACTCGGCCTTGATGCCGTTGTCGCACCCGAACTGGCCGGGATGGACACGGGTTCCTGGCGGGGCCGGACGCTCGACGAGGTCAGCGCCGACGACCCGGACGGCGTCGCGGTGTGGCTGGCGGATGCGGCGGCGGCGCCGCACGGCGGGTAGTCGCTCCGTCAGCTGTGCGGACGTGTCGCGGCCTGGATGGACGAGGTCGCGCAGGGCTCGGGCCGCACCGTCGCTGTCGTGGAGCCCGGGATCGTAAAAGCCGTGGCCGTTCGGGTGTTGGGGGCACCCGAATCGGCGTTCTGGCGGATCGATGTGGCACCGCTGAAGCAACCGAGTTCAGCGGTCGTGCCGGGCGCTGGAACGTCGCGCTTGGAAAGGCGCTCGGTCAGGCCGAAGCCGGCACTCGCTCAACGGCACACGACAGCGACGCAGGCCGTCGGGCTGCCGCCGACTGCGAGGGCGGCCGGCAGCAACGGGACAAGGGTGGTGGCTCCGAAGAGCAAGGGAGCGGGACCCGAGGCACTTCTACTGCCCGCCACTTCCGAGGAGAACGGTGGCGGGCAGCGGGAGGGAAGAGTCTCAGACTCCTGCTGCGGTGACGATGGCGTCGGTGGCGAAGCCGAGGACCAGGCCACCGAGGATGCCCCAGGTGGTCAGTTCCTTGAGTGCGGCCTTGCGGGCGACTGCCAGCAGTTCGATGACGACGTAGAGGATGGATCCGGCGGCGAGCCCGAGGAAGGCGATGGACAGGGTGTCGTTGACCAGGTGCTGTCCCACCAGGGTGCCGATGAAGGTGGGGCCGCCGCCGATCAGGCCGAGCAGGCCGAGCGTGGTCCACGAGGGGCGTTCACCCTCGGCGGCCAGCGGGGCGACGATGCCGAAGCCCTCGGTGGCGTTGTGCAGGCCGAAACCGACGATCAACAAAATGGCCAGGGAGATCTCGCCCTTGGCCGCGGAGTTGCCGATCGCCAGGCCCTCGGCGAAGTTGTGCAGGCCGATCCCGATGGCGATCATCAGGGCCAGTTCACCGGCGTGGGAGCGGGTCTTGGGGGCCAGTTCGGCGGTGCCGGCAGCTCCCGGGCCGGCGGGCCGCTCGGCGGTAGTGCGGCGGAGTGCGGCCCAGCGGTCGTAGTAGACCAGGCTCGCCAGGCCCGCGGTGAGTCCGGCCGCAAGAACGAGGCCGCCGGTCAGGGCGGTGCCCCAATGACGATCGCTCAGCGCGCCGTCGACCGGCTCCCAGGCGTGGGTCAGGACGTCCCAGACCAGGAAGACCAGGATGCCGACGGCAACGGCGTTCAGCGTGGCCTTGAGCCGGGGGGCGGGCGAGCGCAGGCGGCCGAGCGGCAGGCCGAGGTAGATGGTGAAGCCTGCGATCGCGCCGAGCAGGGCGATCTGGGAAGCGGACATCGAGTCTCCCGGGGACGCGGGTAGCGGACGACGGCAGAGAGTAGAACAGGCAAGGCTTACCTAACAACCTTCGCGCCGTCAGATCTCGGCCCCCTATCGACCCGGAGACGCTTCGGGCGTCAGTGCAGGCCAGAAGGCGTCCCGCACCTCCCGCCGCCATGTCCGGGCGCGAGGTCGTCACCAACGGGGTCGGAGTCCCCTCCTCCTGGTGGACCACTGCTGCGGGTGCGCTGCTGATGTCCGCGACCTGGACAGCTTCGCTCTGGGTCTCCTCACACCTGCGAGCCGATCATGCCTTGCACACCGCCGCGCTCTTCGTCCATCTGGCCTTGCTGGTCCTCGGCTTCGGTGCCGTCCTGGTGGCCGACTACTACGGGCTGCTGTGGTTGACCGGCCGCTGCACGCTGGACGAGGCCGTCGGCTGCACAGGCCGGCTGCACGTCCCCCTCTGGGCGGGACTGACGGGCCTTGTGGTCAGCGGCGTCGTGCTCCACCCGGACCTCGCCTCCCCTGCGACCAGAACCAAGCTCGTCCTGGTCCTCGTACTGGCCCTCAACGGCCTACAGGCCAAGGTGCTGCACCGGCGGGTAGCCGAGCACCTGGGCTTCGTCCTGTCGGCGGTCGTGCAGGCGGTGGTGCGCAGGTCGACGATCGTACGACTTGCCGTGGAGCAGGGCCGCTCTGCTGCATACGGCGTCGGCGCCGTAAAACACTGGTCCCTTTCGACGTCTCGGCAGTTCCTCTGACATGCCCCAGTTAGCCTGACGACCCATCAAAACGAGCGTCAAATGAGCGTCACGAGCGTCATTTCAGCGTCAGGATATCGCCCGTAACGCCCACACCGCACATAATGCGCACGCACAAAATCGCAGGTCAGGAACCCTTTGCGGCCGGTTCGAGGATCGCGACGCACTCCACGTGATGCGTCATCGGAAACAGATCGAACGCCCGCAGCGTCCGCACCCGGTATCCGCCGTCCCGGAAGTACGTCAGGTCCCGCGCCAGGGCCGCCGGGTCGCAGGCCACGTAGGCGATCCTTCGCGCGCCCAGGGACGACAGGTGCTGCACCGTCCTGCGGCCCGCGCCCGCTCGCGGCGGGTCGAGGACGATCAGGTCGACCTCGGTGATGCCGGTGCGCGGCAGGACCGACTCGACCTTGCCCTGCTCGATGCGGACGCGCGGGAAGTCGGCCAGGTTGTGGCGGGCGTCCTCCACCGCGCGCTTGCCGGACTCGATGCCGAGCACCGCGCCCTTTTCGCCGACCCGGTCGGCCAGCGCGCCGGCGAAGAGGCCGACGCCGCAGTACAGGTCGAGGGCCATGTCGCCCTTGCGCGGCAGCAGGCCCTGCATGACCGCCGTCACCAGGGTGTCGGCCGCCTTCGGGTGGACCTGCCAGAAGCCGCCGCCTCCGACGCGGTAGGTGCGGCCGTCGGCGCGTTCGCGGACGAAGGGGCGGCCGTGGACGCGGTGGATGCCGCCGGTCTTCTCGTCGACGCGCAGCACCGACACCGGACGGTCCAGCTCCACCAGCGGCAGCCGCGCGCCCGGCTTCGGCGTGAGGATCACCTGGCGGTCCTGCGAGCCCGTCGCCGCGATCGCCTCGACGGACTCCATGCCCGTCCAGTCGCGCTTCTCGATGCCCAGTTCGCTGACGCCCTCGGCGGCGATCATGCAGTGCTCGATCGGCTCGACCTCGTGCGAGCGGTGACGGCGCAGGCCCGCCTTCCCCGTGCCGGCGTCGACCGCGTACTGCACGCGCGTCCGCCACTGCGGGACCTGACCCGCCGGCAGCTTGTCGCCCTCGGCCGGCACCACCGTGCCGTCCCAGCCCGCCTCCTCCGGGGTGAGGCCGGCGAGCCGCTTGAGCTGCTCGGCGATCACCTCGCCCTTCAGCCGGCGCTGGGCGCCCGGCTTGGCGTGCTGCCAGTCGCAGCCGCCGCAGCGGCCGGGGCCGGCGTAGGGGCAGGGGGCTTCGATGCGGTCCTTCGACGGCGACAGCACCTGCACCGCGTCCGCGCGCAGGAAGCGGGCCCCCTCCTCGCCCTCGGTCACCCGCGCCACGACCCGCTCGCCGGGCAGCGTGTGCCGCACGAACAGCACCTGGCCCTCCGAGCTGCGGGCGATGCAGTGGCCGCCGTGGGCGACGGGGCCGATCTCGACCTCGTACTCCTCTCCCACCAGCGACTTCTTCGGTTCTGCCTGCATGGCGGGGTGACTCCAGATCGAGAAAGGGAAACGGCCGGACGACAACCCACCAGTCTACGTGGGTGCCGTCCGGCCGTTGACCACAGGCCGGGGGCCTCAGCCCTTCGTTGCCGACGACTCCTTCGGCCGCTCCTGAGCCGGCCCGCGCCGCACCGCGCCCGGCGCGTTCCACTCCTGCCGCCTGCGGGCCCTGTCCCGGGCCGCTTCGGAGGACTGCAGCTGGTACGGCACCGACGTCACCATCACGCCCGGCGTGTACAGCAGTCGGCCCTTCAGGCGCAGCGCGCTCTGGTTGTGCAGCAGGTGCTCGTACCAGTGGCCGACCACGTACTCGGGAATGATCACCGAGACCGCGGCGCGCGGGGACTCCTTGCGCAGGCTCTTGACGTACTCGATGACCGGCCGCGTGATCTCGCGGTACGGCGAGTCGAGCACCTTCAGCGGTACGTCGATGCCGCGCCGCTCCCACTCCTCCCGCAGCGCCTTGGTCTCCGCCGGGTCGACGTTGACGGTGAGCGCCTCCAGGGTGTCCGAGCGCATCAGCTTGGCGTACGCCAGCGCGCGCAGCGTGGGGCGATGGATCTTGGAGATCAGGACGACCGAGTGCACCCGGGACGGCCGGACCATGTCGTCGCTGGGTCCGTCGGGGGCCGCGATCTCCTCGGCGACGCGGTCGTAGTGCTTACGGATCGCGGTCATCGTCGCGTAGAAGATGCACATGCCGAGCAGCGCCACCCAGGCACCGTGCGTGAACTTCGTGACCAGCACGACGATCAGCACCAGGCCGGTGAAGAAGGCGCCGAAGGCGTTGATGGCGCGCGAGCGGACCATGTGGCGGCGCTTGGCCGGGTCCTTCTCGGTGGCCAGGTGGCGGTTCCAGTGCCTGACCATGCCGGTCTGGCTGAGCGTGAAGGACACGAACACGCCGACGATGTACAGCTGGATCAGCCGGGTCGAGTCGGCGCCGTAGATGAAGGTCAGCAGGGCCGCCGCGCCCGCGAGCAGCACGATGCCGTTGGAGAAGGCGAGGCGGTCGCCGCGGGTGTGCAACTGGCGGGGCAGGTAGCGGTCCTGGGCGAGGATCGAGCCGAGCAGCGGGAAGCCGTTGTAGGCGGTGTTGGCGGCCAGGAACAGCACCAGGGCGGTCGCCGCGGCCAGCACGACGAACAGGAAGCTGCCCTTGCCGAAGACGGCCTCGGCGACCTGGGAGATCACCGGGTTCTGGACGTAGCCGGAGCCGACCGGGTTGCCGTTGTGGATGAGGTCGGTGGCCGGTTTCTCGGCCATGCGGACCTTGCTGGTCATCGCGAGGGCGATGATGCCGCAGAACATCGTCACGGCCAGCAGGCCCATCAGAGCCAGCGTGGTCGCCGCGTTCTTCGACTTGGGTTTGCGGAAGGCCGGGACGCCGTTGGAGATCGCCTCGACGCCGGTGAGCGCGGCACAGCCGGAGGAGAAGGCCCGCAGCAGCAGGAAGACGAGGGCGAAGCCGGCGAGGCCCTGGTGCTCGGCCTTGATGTGGTAGTCGGCCGTCGGCGCGCGCATGGTGTCGCCGAGGACCAGCCCGCGGAAGGCACCCCACGCGATCATGAGGAAGACGCCGGTGACGAAGACGTACGTCGGGATCGCGAAGAGCGTGCCGGACTCCTTCACGCCGCGCAGGTTCATCAGCGTCAGCAGCACGATCACGGCGACCGCGCAGAGCACCTTGTGCTCGACGACAAAGGGGATCGCGGAGCCGAGGTTCTCGATGCCGGAGGCGATGGAGACGGCGACGGTGAGGACGTAGTCGACGAGGAGAGCGCTGGCGACCGTCAGGCCCGCCTTGGGGCCGAGGTTGGTGGTCGCCACCTCGTAATCGCCGCCGCCGCTCGGGTAGGCGTGCACGTTCTGCCGGTAGGAGGCGACCACGGTGAACATCAGCACGACGACCGCGGCCGCGATCCAGGGGCTGAAGTGGTACGCCGACACACCCGCGATGGACAGGACCAGCAGGACCTCTCCAGGGGCGTACGCCACGGAGGACAGCGGGTCGGAAGCGAAGACGGGGAGTGCGATGCGCTTCGGCAGGAGCGTTTCGCCCAGCCGGTCGCTGCGCAGTGCGCGCCCGATCAGGATCCGTTTGGGCACGTCGGTCAGTTTGGACACAACAGAGAATCGTAAGCCTTCGAACACGGGCTCGCCCACCTGCCACCCCACATCTGCCCCACGAGTGGAATCCAGGATCGGAGGCGCAACGGATTCCGCAGGTGAGGCGGTCGCCGTGCCTAGATGACGGAAGCCCCGCTTCTCGCCGACCCTCGGAGGCTCCATGCCCGCGACCGCAGAGCTGATCGGCGCCGCCGCCGCACTGCTCGGCCTCGGATTCCTGACCCTGCGCAGCGTGCGCAGCATCACTCGGCGCCGGCCCTCCGAGGCCGAGTGAGACGCTGATCGACGCCCGGTGAGCCGCTGATCGAGGCTCGGTGAGGCGCTCATCGAAGCCCGGTGAGGCGCTGATCGCCGCAAACCGCCGCCGAACCGCACAGGGGTGCCCACCTCGCACCGTGCATGTGTAGCTTGGGCCTTCGTCTGAGACCCTGATGGGGCTGAGCAGTAACTATGGACACCGGAAGGACGGTCGTGCACATCGTCATCATGGGCTGCGGGAGAGTGGGCTCCGCTCTCGCCCAGACCCTGGAGCAACAGGGGCACACGGTCGCCGTGATCGACCAGGACCCCACCGCCTTCCGCCGACTGGGCCCCGGGTTCGGCGGCCGCCGAGTCACCGGGATCGGCTTCGACCAGGACACCCTGCGTGAGGCGGGCATCGAGGAGGCCGGAGCCTTCGCGGCCGTCTCCAGCGGCGACAACTCGAACATCATCTCCGCGCGCGTGGCCCGCGAGATGTTCGGCGTGCAGAACGTCGCGGCCCGCATCTACGACCCCCGCCGCGCCGAGGTCTACCAGCGCCTGGGCATCCCGACCGTGGCCACGGTCCGCTGGACGGCCGACCAGATGCTGCGCCGGCTGCTGCCCTCGGGCGCCGAGCCGCTGTGGCGCGACCCCACCGGCGGCGTCCAGCTCGCCGAGGTGCACGCCTCCCCGAAGTGGGTCGGCCACAAGATCAGCAAGCTGCAGGAGGAGACGGGCGTCCGTGTGGCGTTCCTGACCCGCCTCGGCGAGGCGATCCTGCCCACCTCGCAGACGGTGCTGCAGGAGGGCGACCTGGTGCACGTGATGATGCGGACGGACGACGTGGAGAAGGTCGAGGCGGCGTTCGCCGAGGGCCCCGAAGAGGAGAGCGGTCACTGATGAGGGTCGCCATTGCCGGTGCCGGCGCGGTCGGTCGCTCGATCGCGGGCGAGCTGCTGGAGAACGGCCACGAGGTCCTTCTCATCGACAAGGCGCCGACCGCCATCTCGGTCGAGCGCGTCCCGCAGGCGGAGTGGCTGCTGGCCGACGCCTGCGAGATCACGTCCCTGGACGAGGCGGCGCTGCAGCGCTGCAACGTCGTGATCGCCGCGACGGGCGACGACAAGGTGAACCTGGTCGTCGCGCTGCTGGCGAAGACGGAGTACGGCGTGCCGCGGGTGGTGGCCCGCGTGAACAACCCGAAGAACGAGTGGCTGTTCAACGAGGCGTGGGGAGTGGACGTCGCCGTGTCGACCCCCCGTCTGATGTCCGCCCTGGTCGAGGAGGCGGTGAGCGTCGGCGACCTGGTCCGCCTGCTCCGCTTCAGCCACGGCGACGCCAACCTCGTCGAGCTGACGCTGCCGGAGGAGTCCGCGCTGGCGGGCACGCAGGTCGGCGACGTCGAGTGGCCCGAGGACACCTCCCTGGTCACCATCATCCGCGGCACCCGCGTCCTCACCCCGTCCCAGGAGGACTCCCTGGAGGTGGGCGACGAGCTGCTGTTCGTGGCCGCGCAGGCCCGCGAGGAGCAACTGGAGGATCTGCTGTCGGTGCGGCGGGAGGACACGGCGGGCTGATCCCTTCGGGATCTTCGAGGGGTACGTCTTCCCGGCATACAACGACGAGGGGCGCCCGGTGATCACCGGGCGCCCCTCGTCGTCGTACGAAAGCTACGCCTACCGACGGTGACGTCCGCCCGCCGACGCCTCGCCGCGCTCCTGCGCGAGGGCCGCCCTCCGTTCCTGCTCGGCCTTCTCCTCCGCCTCCATCTCCGCGAACACGTCGATGGGCGCGGGCGCCTTCGCCAGGAACAACCAGGTCAGCCAGACCGCCAGCAGGAACGGCGGGATCTTGAGGGCGATCAGGACCCAGCCCAGCTGCGCGGTGTTGGCCCACCAGTACAGCGGGAAGAGGATCGCGCACTTGGCGAGCAGGATCAGGCCCCAGGCCCAACTGGCCTTCGCGTAGGCCTTCTTGCGGCCCGGGTTGCGGGTGCGCCAGGAGAGGTTCTCCTTGAAGACCGGGCCGAGGATCAGGCCGATCAGTGGGACGTCGGCGAGCGTGGTGATGATGTACGCCAGCGCCAGGCCCAGCGTGTAGAGCATGCCGGGCAGGTAGAAGTCCTTGGCGTTGCCGGTCATCATCGCGAAGACCACGCCGAAGGCGACGCCGAAGACACCGCTGAAGGCGTGCTTGACGGTGTCCTTCATCGCCAGCCGGACCACCACCAGGACCAGCGACACGGCCAGCGCGGCGATCGCCGACCAGTGCAGGTTCTTGTTGATCGTGAAGATGGTGACGAAGAGGAGGCCGGGCAGCACCGTCTCGACCATGCCCCGCACCCCGCCGAACGCCTCGAACAGCGCGGCCTCCGTCACCGCCCGGGCGTCGTCCGTCTGAGTGTCTTCGGTGGGCTTGTCGAGCGGCGTCACGGGCTACTCCCCTCCGAGGGGTCTCAGTTCGTACTTGGGGTTGAACAGCACCCGGCGGCCCCGGCTCATCGAGATCCGGCCCGATGCGATCAGCTTGCGCCCCGGTTCTATCCCCACGATGGAGCGCCTGCCGAGCCACACCACGTCCAGGGCGGCGGAGCCGTCGAACAGCTCTGCCTCGAGGGCCGGGACTCCGGCGCGCGGGCGCAGGGTGACCGTGCGCAAGGTACCAGTAACCGTGACGATCTGCCGGTCGTGGCAGTCACCGATCCGCGTACAGCCCGTGGTGTCGGCGTCCTCCCGCAGCTCCTCGGACTCCAGGTCCTCCTGCGACGAGGAGAGCCGGTCGAGCATGCGCCGGAACCGGCCCACCGGCTTTTCGGGACGAGGAGCAGCACTCATATCTGAAGCCTACCGGGGTGCATCGACAGCAACGTACTCGCGGGGCTTGCACCCGAACCGCCCCGCACGAACGGCACACTTCTCGAACCGGTACCCCATCCCCGGTCCCGTGATACCGCACCCCCCGGGGGACAACCCCCGGACCCCCGGCCCCCTCGCAGCTCACTTCTCGAACCGGTACCCCATCCCCGGTTCCGTGATGAAGTGCTTCGGGTGCGACGGGTCGGCCTCCAGCTTTCTGCGCAGCTGCGCCATGTACACGCGCAGGTAGTTCGTCTCCGTCCCGTACGACGGCCCCCACACCTCCTGAAGCAGCTGCTTCTGGCTGACCAGACGGCCGGTGTTGCGGACCAGCACCTCCAGCAGGTGCCATTCCGTCGGGGTCAGCCGTACGTCCTTGCCGCCCCGGTTGACCTTCTTGGCGACCAGGTCGACGGTGAACTCCTCGGTCTCCACCATCACGTCGCCCTCGCCGCCCCCGGTGGGCTCGGCGCGGCGGACGGCGGCCCGCAGCCGGGCCAGCAGCTCGTCCATGCCGAAGGGCTTGGTGACGTAGTCGTCGGCGCCCGCGTCCAGCGCCTGGACCTTCTCGTCGGAGGAGTGCCGGGCGGACAGCACCAGGATCGGCACGCGGGTCCAGCCGCGCAGGCCCCTGATCACCTCGACGCCGTCCATGTCGGGCAGGCCCAGGTCGAGGACCACCACGTCGGGGTGGCGGGAGGCGGCCAGGTCGAGGGCGGTCCTGCCGTCGTGGGCGGCGTCGACCTCGTACTTGCGTGCCTTGAGGTTGATCACGAGGGCGCGCACGATCTGCGGCTCGTCGTCGACCACGAGCACCCTCGTCGGGGCCTGGGGGGTCCCCCCGGTCGGGCTCACCATGAAGCCTGCCTTTCGGGTTGTACGGCATTGTGTGCCTGTGCGGACGGCAGCGGCTCGTGGCGCGCTCCCGCCGCGCGGAGGCTGAGGACCATGGTGAGGCCGCCGCCGGGCGTGTCCTCGGCGGTGAGCGTGCCGTTCATGGCCTCGGCGAAGCCGCGCGCCACCGCGAGGCCGAGGCCGACGCCCGCTCCGCGCGGGGCGTCGCCGTGGCGCTGGAAGGGCTCGAAGATGCGGTCCTTCGCCTCGTCCGGGACGCCCGGCCCGCGGTCCACCACGCGCACCTCGACGCGGTCGGCGATGGAGCTGGCGGACACCAGGATCGGCTCCCTCGGCGGGCTGTACTTCACGGCGTTCTCCACCAGGTTCGCCACCGACCGCTCCAGCAGGCCGGGGTCCACGGCGACCATGGGCAGCGTTTCGGGGATGTCCAGGGCCACGCTGTCCTCCGGCACCCCGCCCAGCGCCATCGGCACCACTTCGTCGAGGTCGATCTCCCGGATCAGCGGGGTGACCGTGCCGGTCTGCAGGCGGGACATGTCGAGAAGGTTGCCGACAAGGTGGTCGAGCCGGTCGGCGCCCTCCTCGATGCCCTCCAGCAGCTCCGCCTGGTCCTCCTCGGACCACTCGACGTCCTCGGCCCGCAGCGACGAGACCGCCGCCTTGATCCCGGCGAGCGGTGTACGGAGGTCATGGCTGACCGCGGCGAGCAGCGCGGTGCGGATGCGGTTGCCCTCGGCGAGGGCACGGGCCCGGTCGGCCTCCTCCTGGAGACGCCGGCGGTCCAGGACGACGGCGGCCTGCGCGGCGAAGGCGGAGAGCACCCGGCGGTCGGAGGCGGGCAGCACGCGTCCGGTCAGCGCCAGCGCCATGTGGTCGCCGACCGGTATGTCCACGTCCGCGTCCTCGGGCCGTTCCAGTGGCCGCCCCGTGCCGACCCGCCCGGCGCACGTCCACGGGTCCACGTCGCTCTGCCGCTCCAGCAGCGCCACCGACTCCATGCCGAAGGTCACGCGGACCCGCTCGAGGAGTGCCTCCAGGCTGGTTTCGCCGCGCAGGACGCTGCCCGCCAGGAAGGAGAGGATCTCGGCCTCGGCGCGCAGCCGGGCCGCCTGGTGGGTGCGGCTGGCCGCGAGGTCCACCACCGAGGCCACGGACACGGCGACCCCGACGAAGATCACGATGGCGACGATGTTCTGGGGGTCGGCGATGGTGAGCCGGTGCAGCGGGGGCGTGTAGAAGTAGTTCA
Organism: Streptomyces sp. NPDC005202; assembly: GCF_040608235.1. Lineage (NCBI taxonomy): Bacteria > Bacillati > Actinomycetota > Actinomycetes > Kitasatosporales > Streptomycetaceae > Streptomyces > Streptomyces sp. NPDC005202. Next base: position 11,751 of record NZ_JBEXHW010000031.1, read on the forward strand.
GCAGGAACGATCCGACGGCCGCCGCGGCGAGCGCCGGCAGCACCCCGCCGAGCAGGGCCGCCGCCACCGTCAGTGTGAGGAACAGCAGCATGTCGTTGGCGAGGCCCAGGTGCACGGCGTTCAGCAGCGCCGCGAGCACCGCGGGCCCCACGACGCCGACCACCCAGCCGCCGACGATCCGCGCCCGTCCCAGCCGCGCTCCCCGGGCGACGGGCAGTCCGCGCCCCTTGGCGACCTCCTCGTGGGTGACGATGTGCACATCCAGGTGCACATCCAGGTCGGGACCGGACTCGCGGGCCACCGTGGCGCCGACGCCGGGGCCGAAGACGTACTGCCAGGTCTTGCGGCGCGAGGAGCCGAGCACGATCTGGGTGGCGTTCACGCCGCGCGCGAAATCGAGCAGCGCGGCCGGGATGTCGTCGCCGACGACGTGGTGGAAGGTGCCGCCGAGATCCTCGACGAGGGTGCGCTGCACGGCCAGCTCCTTCGGGGAGGCCGAAGTCAGACCGTCGCTGCGGGCGATGTAGAGGGCCATGACCTCGCCGCCGGCCCCCTTTTCGGCGAGCCGGGCGGCGCGACGGATCAGCGTGCGCCCCTCGGGACCGCCGGTCAGGCCGACCACGATCCGCTCGCGCGAGCCCCAGATCTTCGACACCCGGTGCTCGCTGCGGTAGCGCTGCAGGTACTCGTCGACCCGGTCGGCCACCCACAGCAGCGCCAGCTCGCGCAGGGCGGTGAGGTTGCCGGGCCGGAAGTAGTTGGACAGGGCCGCGTCGACCTTGTCCGGCTGGTAGATGTTGCCGTGGGCCATGCGACGGCGCAGCGCCTCGGGCGACATGTCGACCAGCTCTATCTGGTCCGCCCGACGGACGACCTCGTCGGGCACGGTCTCCCGCTGCCGTACGCCGGTGATCGACTCGACGACGTCGCCGAGGGACTCCAGGTGCTGGATGTTGACCGTGGTGACGACATCGGTCCCGGCCGCGAGCAGCTCCTCCACGTCCTGCCAGCGCTTGGCGTTGCGGGAGCCGGGGATGTTGGTGTGGGCGAGCTCGTCCACCAGGGCGACCGCCGGGGCGCGGCGCAGGACGGCGTCGACGTCCATCTCGGTGAACGTACTCCCCCGGTACTCCAGCTCCCTGCGCGGCACCTGCTCCAGGCCGTGCAGCATCACCTCGGTGCGCGGCCGGTCGTGGTGCTCCACGAACGCGACCACGCAGTCGGTGCCCCGCTCCACCCGGCGATGCGCCTCGGACAGCATCGCGTACGTCTTGCCGACGCCCGGTGCCGCACCGAGGTGGATCCGAAGCTTGCCGCGTCCCATGGCCCCATTGTCTTCCCGCCACAGCTGCGCACGCCGCGTCGACCTTACGGCCATCAATCGCGACGAAAGGGACCGTGCGGGCTTCGGGGACCGTCTTTGACGCAACCCTGACGCCTCGGGCGTTCAGTGCTCGACGATCTCCCCGTCGCTCAGCTCCAGGACCCGGTCGGCCAGGTCGAGCAGGGTCGCGTCGTGCGTCGCGACCAGCGCCGTCACCTGTTCGCTGTGGACGACGGCACGCAGCAGTTCCATCACGGCGTGGCCGGTCTCCGCGTCCAGCCGGCCGGTCGGCTCGTCGGCGATGAGGAGCGCCGGGTTGTTCGCGAGGGCGCGGGCTATGGCGACGCGCTGCTGCTGGCCGCCGGAGAGCTCGCCGGGCCGCTGCCGGGCGTGGTCGGCGAGGCCGACGAGGGCCAGCAGCAGCTCGACGCGCTCCTCGCGCTCGCGCGGGTCCACGCGGCGCAGCCGCATCGGCACACCGACGTTCTCGGCGGCCGTGAGGATCGGGATGAGGCCGAAGGACTGGAAGACGAACCCGACGCGGTCCCGGCGCAGGGCGAGGAGCCCGTCCTCGCCGAGCTCCGAGAGGTCGAGACCGTCGACGTGGACGCGTCCCTCGTCCGGCTCGTCGAGACCGCCGACGATGTTGAGGAGCGTGGTCTTGCCGGACCCGGAGCGCCCCTTGAGGGCGACGAGTTCACCGCGCGGGACCTCGAAGGAGACCCCGCGCAGGGCGTGCACCGCGGCGGCTCCGTGGCCGTACGACTTGTGGACGTTCTCCACGCGCACCATGGTCTCGGTGACGACCTGGCTCATGTGCCCTCCCCGTGTGGTCCCCCGTGGACCGGGCGCCGGTATCACGACGGGCGCCCGGTTCCTTCAATGCTTCAACGGGCGGGACCCCGCTGGAGTTTCACGCGGGGTTGTCCCCATGGGTGAGGGTCTCCCAGGCGGCGCGCGTCGCGGGTGATGTACCAGGCGAGCGCGTCGGAGTACGCGGCTATCGCGTCCTCGCGCTCGTCGGTGCAGCCGTAGTTCGGGTTGGAGTACGAGCCGCACTCCACGGTGGCCCGGGGCTTGGGGGTGCGGCTGAGGTTGGCGTAGCCGCTCGCCAGCATCTGGTCGTAGGCGCCCTTCCAGGGCTGGGCGTCGGCGAGGACCTTGCTGCGGCGAAGTCCAGCTAAGCGCGGGAGACGGTCACTCCGGGGTGGACGAAGGTGGTGGGGGCTGCTTCGGCGCGGTGGGCCTGGGGCCGCAGCAGAAAGCCGCCGACCAGGGCGGCGACCAATGCGATGAACAGTACGGCGCGGGATCTGCGGCGGTGACGTGGGGGAGCCGCAGGCATACGGCAGCCATCCGTTCTCGTATGTGAACGACACATGGGTTTCTGAACGCGCGTTGGCCGGTGATCATAGGTCTGGACCAGACTTCCGTCAAGAGGTGAAGAAAGACGGCCTGCTCAACTGCCGTTCTCAACTGCCGTTCACATGCGAGAACTTGGGCACGGCAAAGGGCCGCATCCCGAGGGATGCGGCCCTTTTGTGCGCCTGTGTACCTGCCTGCCTTAACGTACCTCGGTGATCTCCGGCCCGCGCTGCAGCTGACCCATGCCGCCGGAGAAGCGGGAGCCGCCCTCCTCCTGCTGGACGCCCTCGGGGACCATCTGGGCGTCGTTCGGCAGCTTCAGGACGATCGGGTCGCGGGGCGCCATCGGGCCGTCGCCGCGGACCACGACGGTGTCCCGGAAGATCTGCTCGAGCAGACCGGCCGCCTCCGGCTGCACCGCACCCTGGCCCGAGATGACCCCGCGCAGGAACCAGCGGGGGCCGTCCACGCCGACGAACCTGACGACCTGGAAACCACCCGTGCCGTCCGGCAGCTGCACCGGCACCTGGGCGCGCAGTTCCCAGCCCAGCGGACCCTCGACCTCGTCGACGATGCCACCCTGCTGGGTGATGCCGGCGGCGATCTCCTCGCGCACCTCGGACCAGATGCCCTCGCGCTTGGGCGCGGCGAAGGCCTGCAGCTGGATGGCGCTGTCACCCAGTACGACGGTCGCCGCGACGATAGCGTCGCCCGCGACCTCGACCCGCAGCTCCATGCCGTCGACGCCCGGCACGAACAGACCGCCGAGGTCCACGCGGCCCTCGCCGGGGTCGCGCACCTCCGAGCTGTCCCAGGGCCCGTCGGGCCGCGGCCCGGGCTCGAGCCTCACCCGCTCGCGCTCGACCTCGTCGTCCGCCTCGGTGTCGACGCTGTCGACGACCTGCTCGGCCTCGCCGGCCGCGTCCTCGGCGGCACCCTTCTTCTTGCGACGTCCGAACACGTCACTGTCCTTCCCGGTCGGATACGACCGAAGCGTATCGATACCCACCCGTCTGGCCGCCCATGGCGGCCCGACCGCTTGTGCCGCTCGCGTCGTCCACCGCGGCGTGGCCACCGGTGGACCCGAAGCCCCCCTCGGCCCGCGCCGAGTCGGGAAGCTCCGCCACCTCCTGGAAGCGGACCCTCTCGACCTGCTGAACGACCAGTTGGGCAATCCGGTCGAAGCGCTCGAACCGCACGGACTCGCGCGGGTCGAGATTCACCACGATCACCTTGATCTCCCCACGGTACCCGGCATCAACCGTCCCCGGGGCATTCACGAGGGCGACACCGCAGCGGGCGGCGAGACCGGAGCGCGGGTGCACGAAGGCCGCGTACCCCTCCGGGAGGGCGACAGACACCCCCGTGGGCAGCACGGCCCGCTCCCCCGGCTTCAGTTCACAGCTGTGCGTCGTCCGAAGATCGGCTCCGGCGTCGCCGGGATGCGCGTACGCCGGAAGCGGTACGTCGGGGTCGATGCGCCGGATCAGCAGGTTCACGGGGTCGCGGCTCACGGGTTCACCTCGAAGGCGCGGGCGCGCCGGACCTGGTCCGGGTCGTCCATGGCTGCCTGGATCTCTTCCTTACGGCCGTGGTGCACGAAGTGGTCGGCCTTCACCTCGATGAAGAGGGCGTCGGCCCGGACGGCGACAGGCCCGTCGGGACCGCCGATGCGTCCGGTGGCCCTCGAGTAGATCTTCCGTCCGGCCACCGCCGTGACCTCGGCCTCCAGATACAGCGTCGTACCGACCGGCACCGGCCGCACGAAGTCGGTCTCCAGCCGTCCGGTCACGGCGATCGTCCGCAGCAGCCAGTTCAGCGAGCCGAGGGTCTCGTCGAGGGCGGTCGCGAGCACACCACCGTGCGCGAGGCCAGGTGCCCCCTGGTGGGCGGGCTGCACGGTGAACTCGGCGGTAATGCTGACGCCGTCACCGGCCCGCGCCTGCAGACGCAGTCCGTGCGGCTGCTCTCCGCCACAGCCGAAACACCGGCCATAGTGCGCCCCGAGGAGCTCACCGGGCGCAGGAGCATCAGGGTGCCGCACGGGTTTCACGGCGTCGGCGGGAGGCTGAAGAGCTGAGGACGTACCACTCACAGCCGCAGACCTTACCCGCCCGCCCGTCACCCACCACCGCCCCACCTGACAGCGCTACGCGCCGACACCCTGATCCGCCCGT
>NZ_JBEXHW010000031.1:16712-43952 GCF_040608235.1 Streptomyces sp. NPDC005202
CCGTCACCCACCACCGCCCCACCTCACAGCGCCACGCGCCGACACCCTGATCCGCCCGTCACCCACCACCGCCCCACCTCACAGCGCCACGCGCCGACACCCTGATCCGCCCGTCACCCACCACCGCCCCACCTCACAGCGCCACGCGCCGGCGCCCTCCTTGCGGAACCCTCCGAACACCGTGCCAAGCTTGGCTCATGCAGCTCTCCGCCCCGCCGTACGAAGAACGTCTCACCGCGCCCCGCTCCTGGTGGCTGATCAGCTTCCTGATCGGTGTCTCGTTCGCCCTGATCCTGCTCCCCTTCGGCACCCTGCCGATGCTCGGCGGCCTGGTCGGCGGCACCGCGGCCGCGGCGGTCGTCGCGAGTTCGTACGGCTCGGTCCGCATCCGTGTCGTGGGCGGGTTCCTGATCGCGGGCGAGGCGAAGATTCCCGTCACGGCCCTCGGTGAGGCGGAGGTCCTGGACGCGCAGGAGGCGCGCGCCTGGCGCACCTACAAGGCCGACACCCGTGCCTTCCTCCTGCTGCGCGCCTACATCCCCACGGCCCTGCGCGTGGAGGTCACCGACCCGGACGACCCGACGCCGTACCTGTACCTGTCCACGCGGGATCCGGAAGGCCTGGCCAAGGCCCTGAAGGCGGCGCGGGCGGCTGCGGCTCCCGGGGCTGCGGCGTAGGCCCCGCACGGGTGACCTCGCGCCGGAGACGTGTCGTCAGAACCCGAGTTCCTTGGGGATGTCCCCCATCGCCAACGGATCCGCGGGGGACTCCAGGGGCGGCACAGCCGCCAGCGCGTCCCACGGAACCTGGATCTTGCGCAGATCCGCGCGGATACGGGCCGCGAGCCTCTTGGTGTCGCGCCGGTTCATGGCGGCGCCGACGGCGGCCCCCACCATGAACGGCACCAGGTTCGGCAGATCCCGCACCATGCGCTTCATGATCTGCTGACGCAGCTCGCGCTTCATCCGGCCCCCCAGGGCCGCGTCGATCGTCGACGGCTTTGTCACGTCGATCCCGCGCTCCCCCGACCAGGAGGACAGATACGCGGCACTGCGGACCTTCAGATTTCCGGGCGGCCGCACCCCGTAGACCTCGTGGAGCTCGGCGATCAGCTTGAGCTCGATCGCCGCGACCCCAGTGATCTCCACGGCCAGCTCCGTCGGCATCGCGGGCGGAACCGGCAGCATCGCCGCCGCCCCGACCCCCGCTCCGACCGTGGAGGTCGCGTTCGCCGCGCCCGCCACCAGCTTGTCCGCGAGCTGTTCGGGCCCGAGGCCCGGGAACTGCCTGCGGAGCGCGGCGAGATCCCGTACAGGGATCCTCGGGGCGATCTCGATGATCCGGTCGGCGAGGTACGCCAGTCCCGCCCTGGCGCGGCTTCCGCCCCTACGGGCACCGTTCCTGGCCGCTTCCCTGGCCTTGCCCCGAATCTTCGCAGCCCGCCGCCGGGCGACGGGCGCGGGCCCTGCCGCCGGTACGACGGGGTCACCGCGCCCGGACAGCGTTCCGAGCGAGGCCGACCCCGTCGATCCTGTCGTACCGGATGAGCCTCGCTCGTCGTCACGCGCGCCGTGGGGGCCGTCGGACGGCCCCGAGTCCGCTCCTCTGCGGGGGAAGCGGCGCTTCCAAGGAGGGGTCGAGCCGGTCACGGCCGACCCGTCCTCAGTCGCAGTCGCGGCAGATCGGCTGACCGTTCTTCTCCCGGGCCAGCTGGCTGCGGTGGTGCACCAGGAAGCAGCTCATGCACGTGAACTCGTCCTGCTGCTTGGGCAGCACCCGGACGGCCAACTCCTCGTTGGAGAGGTCCGCGCCGGGCAGCTCCAGGCTCTCCGCGGCCTCGAACTCGTCGACGTCCACAGAGGAGGTCGACTTGTCGTTCCGCCGGGCCTTCAGCTCTTCAAGGCTGTCCGAGTCGACGTCGTCGTCGGTCTTGCGTGGAGTGTCGTAGTCGGTTGCCATGTCGCTCTCCCCCTCTGGGTGTCTGCGGTGTCTCCAGCGCACGTAACGCGTGAGAGGCCGGACTTGTGCCCGACCCGAGGCGGAGATTTTGCCTCACATCAAGGTCTGTTACTCAATCGACACCCAACCGGACTCCTCAAGAGTGATCGGCTTGGATGGCGATCGGGACCGTACACGGTCGGCATGTCGCGCTTCAAAGCGGTCTCACCGTGTACTTCCCGTGATCAGGACCCCTGAAAACTAGGATTTTCCGGGCTTTCCGGCCATCCTCATGATCACGGAGAGTAGATGGCCGGAAAAATGCCCATGTGATCGATCGCACACGAGAGGGCCCGTCCGTGCCCTGGAAAATTCAGCGCAAAGCGAACATCCCCGTGTGTCGGCGACATGATCTCAGATGGGCAGCGTGACCCGCATCACGAGCCCGCCCCCTTCGCGCGGCTGGGCCGAGATGTGCCCGCCGTGCGCCCGCGCGACGGAGCGGGCGATGGACAGCCCGAGGCCCACGCCCTTGTCGCTGCCCGTGCGCTCGGTGCGCAGCCGTCGGAAAGGCTCGAAGAGGTTGTCGATCTCGTACGCAGGTACGACCGGCCCCGTGTTGGTGACGACCAGGACCGCCTGGCCGTGCTGGACGTCGGTGGTGACCTCCACCCATCCCTCCTCGGGCACGTTGTACCGCACCGCGTTCTGCACCAGGTTCAGCGCGATCCGCTCCAGCAGCACACCATTGCCCTGGACGACCGCGGGTTTGCGCTCGCCGCGGATCTCGACGCCCTTCGCCTCGGCCTCGGCGTGCACCTGGTCGATGGCCTGCGAGGCGACCTCGGCGAGGTCCACCGGCTTGCGCTCGACGATCTGGTTGTCGCTGCGGGCGAGCAGCAGCAGGCCCTCGACGAGCTGCTCGCTGCGCTCGTTGGTGGCCAGCAGCGTCTTGCCGAGCTGTTGCAGTTCCACGGGCGCGTTCGGATCGGACAGGTGCACCTCGAGGAGCGTGCGGTTGATCGCGAGCGGGGTGCGCAGCTCGTGGGAGGCGTTGCCGACGAAGCGCTGCTGGGCCGTGAAGGCCCGCTGCAGCCGCTCCAGCATGTCGTCGAAGGTGTCCGCGAGCTCCTTCAGCTCGTCGTCCGGGCCGTCCAGCTCGATCCGGCGGGACAGGTCCGAGCCGGCCACCGCGCGGGCGGTGCGGGTGATCCGGCCCAGCGGGGACAGCACGCGGCCGGCCATGGCGTAGCCGAAGGCGAAGGCGATCACAGCGAGGCCGAGCAGGGCCAGCAGCGAGCGGCTGAGCAGGCTGTCCAGGGCGTGCTGGCGCTGCTCGTTCACGCACTCGTTCATCGCGTGGTTGAGCTGCGTCGCGGTCGTCTGGGTCGGGAAGTTGCAGGTGTCGCTGGTGACCTGGCCGGAGATGATCTTGAAGGGCAGTTCGCTGCCCACGTTCAGCGCGTTCGCGGCGAGCAGGTAGATGATCGACAGCAGCAGGATGCCGGCGATCAGGAACATGCCGCCGTACAACAGCGTGAGCCGTATCCGGATGGTCGGGCGCAGCCACGGGAAGGGCGGCTCCGGCCTTCTGGGGTCCCAGGTGGGTTTCGGGGGCGCCTGAGGGGGCGCGGGCGTCGCGGCCACGGCGGATCAGATCCGGTAGCCGGAGCCGGGCACGGTGACGATCACTGGGGGCTCGCCCAGCTTGCGGCGCAGGGTCATCACGGTGACGCGCACGACGTTGGTGAACGGGTCGGTGTTCTCGTCCCAGGCCTTCTCCAGGAGCTGCTCCGCCGAGACGACCGCGCCCTCGCTGCGCATGAGGACCTCCAGGACGGCGAACTCCTTCGGCGCGAGCTGGACCTCCTTGCCGTCGCGGAAGACCTCGCGGCGGTTCGGGTCGAGCTTGATGCCGGCGCGCTCCAGGACGGGCGGCAGGGGCACGCTGGTGCGCCGCCCGAGGGCACGCACGCGTGCCGTCAGCTCGCTGAACGCGAAGGGCTTGGGGAGATAGTCGTCGGCGCCGATCTCCAGGCCCTCGACACGGTCGCTGACGTCGCCGGACGCGGTGAGCATCAGCACGCGCGTGGGCATGCCGAGCTCGACGATCTTGCGGCAGACGTCGTCGCCGTGCACGAGCGGGAGGTCGCGGTCGAGGACCACCACGTCGTAGTCGTTGACGCCGATGCGCTCCAGGGCGGCCGCACCGTCGTACACGACGTCGACGGCCATGGCCTCCCGGCGCAGTCCGGTGGCCACCGCATCGGCGAGCAGTTGCTCGTCCTCGACGACGAGTACGCGCACGTCGCTTGTCCTTCCTGTGTCCACCCGCGTAGCGCCGCTCGGGCACGCGCGGGCAGGGGTCTTCATGGGTGTGTGCCTCCATCCTGCCCTTTTCGGCCATAAGTCGGCTGTAAGCCGGGGAAGCGGCGGCTGAGGGAGGGGTGAGAGACGGCTGAAGGGTCCAGGAATGCCGAACTTTCTCGCACAGTTGAGGTTTCCGTGGGAGGGAGCCGGGGGAGGACGGCTTTACACCCCGCGATCACGCTCTGCATGTGCCGCACCACCATGCGGTACACCGCGATCCGCTCGCCGCAGAGTGGGTGTGGGTGTCCGGCGCCGTCGCTGCCCAGCTGGGCAGCGCTGGGCACCTACTGGAGACGTGATCGCCCCTTCCGAACGGCACACCCCCGTGCCACCGACCCACGACCCAGGACGAGGGGGCGCAGCATGGACGCATTCACCGCAGGACTTCTGCAGCGCATAAGGGCGACCGAGTCCGATCTGACGCGGGCTCGTGACGAGGGCGACGACTTCCTCGTCGAGGTGGAGCTGGCCGAACTCGACGACCTGCGCCGCCTCGCCGCCGAACACGGTGTGGAGGTCGGCGTGTCCGGCGTCTGATCGGCTCGTACGCAGCGGGGCCCCGGCGAATCCAGCGCCGGGGCCCCGCTGCGTCGCCGTGGAGCCGCGTTCACCTCGTGTTGTGCAACGCCGTCAGCCGTCGCACGACGTCCGGGACGTGCCGTCGGCGTCGTACGACCGTCCAGGACGTGCTGTCGGCCGCTCTACGGCGTCCCGGGCACAACGGGCACAACCCTCAGTCGTGCCAGGCCCCGAAGTCCTCCAGGAGGCGCTGGAGGGGCTCGAAGACCCCCGGGCTCCCCGCGACCGTCAGGTCGCGCGACGGGCGCTGTCCGGGGCGTCCGCCGGTCAGGGCGCCCGCTTCCCGGGCGATGAGGTCGCCCGCGGCGAAGTCCCAGGCGTTCAGGCCCCGCTCGTAGTAGCCGTCGAGACGGCCGGCCGCCACGTCGCACAGGTCGACCGCGGCCGAGCCGCTGCGCCGGATGTCCCGCAGGAGCGGGATCAGCCGGCGGGCGACGTCGGCCTGGTGGGTGCGGACCTCGGCGACGTAGTTGAAGCCGGTGGACACCAGCGCCTGGTCCAGGGTCGGCGCGGGGCGGCAGGCCAGCCGCCGCTCGTCCTCCCACGCACCCGTGGCCCACGCGCCGCCGCCGCGCACCGCGTAGTACGTCTCGCCCCGCATCGGGGCGGCGACGACCCCTACGACGGTCTCGCCGTCCTGCTCGGCCGCGATGGAGACGGCCCAGGTCGGCAGCCCGTACAGGTAGTTCACCGTGCCGTCGAGCGGGTCGATGACCCAGCGGATCCCGCTCGTGCCCTCGGTGGAGGCGCCCTCCTCGCCGAGGAAGCCGTCGTGGGGGCGGTGGTCCGCGATCAGGTCGGTGATCAGCTTCTCCGCCGCGATGTCCATCTCGGTGACGACGTCGATCGGGCTCGACTTGGTCGCGGCGACCGCGAGGTCGGCCGGGCGGCCGTCCCGCAGCAGCTCGCCCGCGCGACGGGCGGCCTGACGGGCGAGCTCGAGCAGTTCCGTGTGCAGAGGGTCGTGAAGGGAGTGGGTCACGGGGCTCCTCACGCGTAGGGGCTGTCGGCGCCCGCGGCGGCGGGACGGGGCGCGCGGGCCGGGCAGCAGCCCACCGGGCAGACGTTGTGGCTCGCGCCGAGGGCGCCCAGGGCGCACGGCGTGACCTCCTGCCCGCGCTCGACGGCGGCGCGCTCCAGGATCAGGTCGCGGATCGCGGCGGCGAACCGCGGGTCGGCGCCGACGGTGGCCGAGCGGCGCACCGGCAGGCCGAGTTCCTCGGCCTTGGCCTTTGCCTCCGTGTCGAGGTCGTAGAGGACCTCCATGTGGTCGGAGACGAAGCCGATGGGGGCCATCACGACGGCCGGGACCCCGGCCGCGTGCCGCTCCTGAAGGTGGTCGCAGATGTCGGGCTCCAGCCACGGGATGTGCGGGGCGCCGGAGCGCGACTGGTAGACGAGCTGCCAGGGGTGGTCGACGCCGGTGCGCTCGCGGACGGCCTCGGCGATCAGCCGCGCCACGTCCAGGTGCTGCCTGACGTACGCCCCGCCGTCGCCGTGGTCCTCGACCGGGCCGGAGGTGTCCGCGGCGGAGCTGGGGATCGAGTGGGTCGTGAAGGCGATGTGCGCGCCGTCGCGGACGTCCTCGGGAAGATCGGCGAGGGACTCGATCACCCCGTCGATCATGGGCTCGATGAAGCCGGGGTGGTTGAAGTAGTGCCGCAGCTTGTCGATCTTCGGCAGGTCCAGGCCCTCGTCCTGAAGCGCCGCGAGCGAGTCGGCGAGGTTCTCGCGGTACTGACGACAGCCCGAGTACGAGGCGTAGGCGCTGGTGGCCAGGACCAGGATGCGGCGACGGCCGTCGCGGACCATCTCGCGCAGGGTGTCCGTCAGATACGGCGCCCAGTTGCGGTTGCCCCAGTAGATCGGCAGGTCCAGGCCGTGGTCCGCGAAGTCCTTGCGGAGGGCGTCCAGCAGGGCGCGGTTCTGGTCGTTGATCGGGCTGACCCCACCGAACAGGAAGTAGTGCTGTCCGACCTCCTTCAGGCGTTCCTTGGGGATGCCGCGCCCGCGCGTCACGTTCTCCAGGAACGGGACCACGTCGTCCGGCCCCTCGGGGCCGCCGAACGAGAGCAGGAGCAGGGCGTCATAGGGGGTGGCATCGAGCACGTCTGGCATGCCTCGATCCTGCCACCCGGCACTGACAGCCAGGAAACAGCGGGGTGACGAGCCCGGTCCCCACGCGTTTTTCCGGTGCGTCGCGGCGACCGCAATTGTAAGCTGTATCAGCCAGCTTTGCGCCTTACGAGCGCCTTGATTCCCTACGAGCCGCCTTCGTTCCCGCGAGCCGATCCGACGTGCCCGCGTGACCGGACCCACCGGAGAGCCCCGTGCCCAGCCCCTACCGCGCCCTGTTCGCCGCCCCCGGCTCCAAGGGCTTCTCCGCCGCGGGGTTCCTCGGCCGGATGCCGCTGTCGATGATGGGCATCGGCGTGGTCACGATGATCTCCCAGCTCACCGGGCGCTACGGGCTGGCGGGCTCACTGTCGGCCACCATCGCGCTGGCCGCCGCGGTGATCGGACCGCAGATCTCGCGGCTGGTGGACCGGCACGGACAGCGCAGGGTGCTGCGTCCCGCGACGCTCGTCGCCCTGACCGCGGCGGCGGGGCTGCTGCTCACCGCGCACTTCGGGTGGCCGGACTGGCTGCTGTTCGGCTGTGCCGCCGGGATCGGCTCCGTGCCGAGCCTGGGTGCGATGGTCCGCGCGCGCTGGGCGGCCCTGTACCGGGGCACCCCGCAGCTGCACACCGCGTACTCGTTCGAGTCCGTGGTGGACGAGGTCTGCTTCATCTTCGGGCCGATCATCTCCATCGGCCTGTCGACGGCCTGGTTTCCGGAGGCGGGCCGCTGCTGGCCGCCTGCTTCCTGGCCGTCGGCGTCTTCTGGCTGACCGCGCAGCGCGCCACCGAGCCCGAGCCGCACCCGCGCAAGCACCGCGGCGGCGGTACGGCCCTGCGCTCGCGCGGCCTGCGGGTGCTGGTGGCCACCTTCGTGGCGACCGGAGCGATCTTCGGCGCGGTCGACGTGGTCACCGTGGCCTTCGCCGACGAGCGGGGTCACAAGGGAGCCGCGAGCGTCGTGCTCGCCCTGTACGCGGCGGGCTCCTGTGTGGCGGGCGTCGTGTTCGGGCTGCTGCGCCCGAGCGGAGCGCCCGCCCGCCGCTGGCTGCTGGGCATATGCGCGATGGCCATGAGTATGATCCCCCTCCTACTGGTCGGAAACTTGCCGTTTCTGGCCGTGGCGCTCTTCGTTGCGGGTCTGTCCGTCGCTCCCACGATGATCACGACGATGTCCCTCGTCGAAGAGCACGTACCACGCGCGCACCTGACCGAGGGCATGACCTGGGTGAGCACCGGGCTCGCGGTCGGGGTGGCGCTCGGCTCCTCCGTGGGCGGCTGGGTGATCGACACGGCCGGTGCGCGGGCGGGGTACGGGGTTCCGGCGGTGTCCGGGGCCGTCGCGGTCGCGGTCGGTTTCCTCGGGTACCGCCGGCTCAGCAGGCCGGCTCCGGGTCGGGGAGGCTCCGTTGAGCAGCACAACGAGCGCGAAGAACGGCACGTGGCGTAACTGGGGTGGCAACGTCGGCGCTCGTCCCGCGCGGGAGGTCACGCCCGCCTCGGTCGAGGAGCTGGCCGCGGCCGTGCGGAAGGCCGCCGAGGACGGCCTGAAGGTGAAGGCCGTCGGCACCGGGCACTCCTTCACGGCCATCGCGGCCACGGACGGCGTATTGATCCGCCCTCAACTCTTGACGGGCATCCGCAAGATTGATCGCGATGCCATGACGGTCACGGTCGAGGCGGGCACCCCGCTCAAGAGGCTCAACGTGGCCCTCGCGCGCGAAGGGCTCTCGCTCACCAACATGGGCGACATCATGGAGCAGACGGTGTCCGGGGCGACCAGCACCGGCACGCACGGCACGGGCCGGGAGTCGGCTTCGATAGCCGCCCAGATCAGGGGCCTGGAGCTGGTCACGGCGGACGGTTCGGTGCTCACCTGCTCCGAGAAGGAGAACCCGGAGGTCTTCGCGGCGGCCCGCATCGGTCTGGGTGCCCTGGGGATCGTCACGGCGATCACCTTCGCCGTGGAGCCGATCTTCCTGCTCACGGCCCGCGAAGAGCCGATGCCTTTCGACCGGGTGCTCGCGGAGTTCGACCAACTCTGGGCCGAGAACGAGCACTTCGAGTTCTACTGGTTCCCGCACACCGGCAACACCAACACCAAGCGCAACAACCGCAGCGCCGGGCCGGAGAAGCCGGTGGGGCAGCTGGCCGGCTGGTTCGAGGACGAGTTCCTCTCCAACGGCGTCTTCCAGGTGGCCAACTGGGTCGGCCGCGCGGTGCCCGCCACCATCCCGGCGATCGCACGGATCTCCAGCAAGGCACTGTCCGCGCGGACGTACACCGACATCCCGTACAAGGTCTTCACCTCGCCGCGCCGGGTGCGCTTCGTGGAGATGGAGTACGCCGTCCCGCGCGAGGCCCTGGCCGACACCCTGCGCGAGCTCAAGGCGATGGTCGACCGCTCGGACCTCAAAGTGAGCTTCCCGGTGGAGGTGCGCACCGCGCCGGCCGACGACATCACCCTGTCCACGGCCTCGGGTCGAAACAGCGCCTACGTCGCCGTCCACATGTTCAGGGGCACCCCCTATCAGCGGTACTTCACCGCCGCCGAGCGCATCTTCACCGCGCACGAGGGACGGCCGCACTGGGGGAAGATGCACACGCGTGACGCGGAGTACCTCTCCGGCGTCTACCCGCGCTTCGGCGAGTTCACTGCGCTGCGGGAGCGCCTGGATCCGGAACGGCGCTTCCAGAACCACTACTTGCGGAGGGTGCTGGGGGCGTAGCGGACGCGCCGGATGCCGGGGGCGGGGTAGCGGTGCCGGCCGGGCTCCCGGTCCCTGCGCTCCCGGTCCCCGTGCTCCGGGTGGCATCGGGCATCGGCGTCGGGCTCGATGCCGTACCCCTGTCCGGGCTGTCCGAGGCGGCTCCGCTCGTGGGCATCCGACCATCGGTCGTCGGCGGAGACGTCTGCGAAATCGAGGAAGCGGGCGCCTGGTCACCGGAGTTCGAGGAAGACGTGCGGTGACCGGTGACGGCGTTGCCGACCGTGGTGCCGTTGCCGCCGGCGAAGCTGCTGCCGGACAGCAGTTCCCAGGCGGTGATTCCGGCCATCGTGACCCCGAAGACGAGGACGGCCGCGAGCACCGGCCGCTTCCAGTTCTTGACGCGGGCGCGGTAGACGGTGCCCTCCGTGAACTCGCCCGGGGCTGCCGGCGTCTGCCGCCCGGGGCCGACGGCCACGGCGGCCTTGGACGCAACGGCCACTTCGCGGATCTGCTCGGCGGTGCGCCGGAAGAAGTGCTGGAAGACCGGGCCTCCGCAGGTGGCGATGACGCTGACGACGCCGGCCCCGAGGATCGTCCCGTAGACGCCGAAGTACGAGGCGAGTTTCGCGGCCACCACCGCCGCCAAGGCGCTGCCCGCCACTTGAGGCACGCTCAAATCGAGCCGCTTCTCCTTCTTCTCCTCCCCGGCGCTCGGCATGCCACCACTTTCGGGCCTTGCACGCATCCCCGGATCTTGCCTTCCTTTCCCGTACCTGACCGAACCTTTCGGTACTTGATCGACCGATTGCACGAGAAGGAGACGTACGAACGAAACCGTTAGTTCCATTTCTATCGATTACGTGAAGTACGCCACGTACATGATCGATAAAACCGGTCAGGGGCGGCCAAGTCCCGCCCCTTGCCAGAAGTTGGGCGGCGCGCCAATCCACGCACGTGGTCCAAATGGAGTACTGTTGCGAGCCCTGGGTCCGGTCTCCCGCCAGGGCGTCCGGGGCCTTGCTGGACTGCCAGGAGGGGGGCTAGTTGCACAGGGTGACGGAGTTGGTCACTTAGCGTTGCGAATAGGTAACCGCGCCATAACGGCGAACCAGGGCCCGTGCCCGACACGCCGGGCAACTCGGCAAGGTTGTGGCAGGCTGCACCCGGGCAGGCCACACTCGACTAGCGGAAGCAGCGACGCACGTGACGTCGGCAGGCACCACCCGGGAGGTCCCCATGCCCGAACTGCGTGTCGTGGCCGTCTCCAATGACGGCACACGGCTGGTGCTGAAGGCTGCGGACAGCACGGAGTACACGCTTCCGATCGACGAACGGCTCCGCGCCGCCGTGCGCGGCGACCGTCCCCGCCTCGGCCAGATCGAGATCGAGGTGGAGAGCCATCTCCGCCCCCGCGACATCCAGGCGCGGATACGTGCGGGCGCGACCGCGGAAGAGGTCGCCCAGCTCGCCGGCATCCCCGTCGACCGGGTACGGCGCTTCGAGGGCCCCGTCCTGGCCGAGCGTGCCTTCATGGCCGAGCGGGCCCGGAAGACCCCGGTCCGCCGGCCCGGCGAGAACTCCGGCCCGCTGCTCGGCGAGGCCGTCCAGGAGCGACTGCTGCTGCGTGGCGCCGAGAAGGACACCGCCCAGTGGGACTCCTGGCGCCGCGACGACGGCACGTGGGAGGTCCTGCTGGTGTACCGGGTCGCGGGCGAACCGCACTCGGCGAGCTGGACGTACGACCCGCCGCGGCGCCTGGTCCAGGCCGTCGACGACGAGGCGCGCGCCCTCATCGGCGAGTCCGACGACCTCGGAACACCGGAGCCGAGCTTTCCGTTCGTGCCGCGCATCGCCCGTCTGCCGCGGGACCGTTCCTTCGACCGGGATCGGCCGAGCCTGCCGGCGCAGGTGCCCGAGCCGGCCGAGGAGAGCACGGGCGAGCGGGACTCGCTGACCAGCCTGCTGGAGGCGGTGCCGAGCTTCCGGGGCGACATGGTGGTGCCCGAGCGCACGCCGGAGACCGCGGAGGAGCCCGCCACGGAACCGGCGGCGGAGGAGCCTCCGGCCCCTGCGGCGTCGGCCGGTTCTGCCTACGCGGACGTCCTCATGCCCCGCTCCGTCGGCAGCCACCGCGACCGCCTCATCGGCGCGACCGACCGCCAGGCCGAGGCGGACGGCGTCCGCCCCGGCCGCCGGGCCGCAGTCCCGAGCTGGGACGAGATCGTGTTCGGGACGCGCCGGAAGAAGCAGGAGTAGCAACGACCGTACGAGGAAGAAGGCCGCGCCCACTTGGGTGCGGCCCTCTTCTCGTGCGAGGACAACAACAGGTCGCCTGCCGCGCGAACGGTGGTCACGACCCTACGAGGAAGCCGCGCCGACTTGAGGGAGGCCCTCCCCGCGCAGGGACGACAACCGGGCGCCGCCCGCGGATCCGTGGCCACGGCCGTACCAGGACCGGAAGCAAGCCGCACCCACTTGAGGGAGGCCCTCCCCGCGCAGGGACGACAACCGGGCGCCTCCCACGGATCCGTGGCCACGGCCGTACCAGGACCGGAAGCAAGCCGCACCCACTTGAGGGCGGCCCTCCCCGCGCAGGGACGACAACCGGGCGCCGCCCGCGGATCCGTGGCCACGGCCGTACCAGGACCGGAAGCAGGCCGCACCCACTTGGGGGGCGGCCCTCTCTCCGTGTGGGGACGGCGACCGGGTGGCTACTGCGGATCCGGTCCCACGGCCACCGGCCGCGACGGGTCCGACGACCACTCCGACCACGACCCGACGTACAGCGCCGCCGGGATCCCCGCGACCGCCAGCGCCAGCACCTCGTGCGCCGCGGAGACGCCCGAGCCGCAGTAGACGCCGACGTCCCTGCCGTCGGCCGCACCCAGGGCCTTGAACCGCGCCTGGAGCTCCTCCGCGGGCAGGAACCGTCCGTCCGGTCCCACGTTCTCGGTCGTGGGCGCGGAAACCGCCCCCGGGATGTGGCCGCCCACCCGGTCGATCGGCTCCACCTCTCCCCGGTACCGCTCCCCCGCCCGCGCGTCGAACAGCACCCCCGACCGCGCCAACGCCGCCGCCCCGTCGGCGTCGAGCAGCGGCAGCGCCCCCGGCGCCGGGGAGAAGTCGCCCTCGGCGGGGTCGGGCACCGCCGTCTCCGACGGCCCCTCCCAGGCCGTCAGCCCCCCGTCCAGGACTCGCACGTCCGGGTGACCCGTCCAGCGCAGCAGCCACCACGCGCGGGCCGCCGCCCAGCCCTGCCCCCCGTCGTACACGACGACCGGCCGGCCGGACGAGACTCCCGCCCGTCGCATCGCAGCGCCGAATTCCCCCGTGTCGGGCAGCGGATGGCGGCCCTTCCCGCCCGGCGCCGAGGCCAGTTCCCGGTCCAGGTCGACGAAGACGGCGCCGGGAATGTGCCCGGCCTCGTACGCGGCCCGCCCGTCGAAGGGCGGTTCGCCGGCCGCCTTGGCCACGCTGAGCTGCCAGCGGACGTCGAGCAGCACCGGCGGGTTCGGCCCCGCGAGATCGCTCGCGAGTTCGGATGCGGAGATGATGGCGTTCATGGCCACCATCCTTGCGTACGGGGTGGCCGCATCGTCCAGGTCCGGCTACTCTGCTCCGCCGGACAGGTCCGATCACGAGGCGTACGGGATCGGCCACATGCTGTACAGCCGATCGACACCCGTCGGCCAGCGCACGGAAACGGTCAGGAAACCGCACACCGGGCATCCTCCGGACAGGGAACCGCCCCTGGGTGCGCCCGGAGCGCGCCGCACCACGGGTGGTACGAGATCGGCTCGGGGGTCGGAGAGCGGAAGCGAGGCGGCCACCGCGAGGGGCCGAGAAGAGAGTGACGATGACCGAGGCACCGGAGTCGGCCGGCGCGAACGGCGGGGCACACGCTCGGTACACGCCCGGCACACCATGCTGGGTGAGCCTGATGGTCCACGGGATGGCCGCAACCCAGGCCTTCTACGCAGAGCTCTTCGGCTGGGAGTTCCAGCCGGGCCCCCAGCAGCTCGGCCCCTATGCGCGGGCCCTGCTCGACGGCCGTGAGGTGGCGGGCATTGGCCAGTTGCCGCCGGACCGTCATCTGCCCATCGCCTGGACGCCCTATCTCGCCTCGCACGACGTGGATTTGACGGCCGAGACGGTACGGCTGTGCGGCGGCACGATCGGGGTCGGTCCCCTGGACGCGGCCGACGCCGGGCGCCTGGCGATCGGATCCGATCCGTCGGGCGCCGTCTTCGGCATCTGGCAGGCCGCGGCGCACCTCGGCTCCGGCATCGCCGGCGTGCCCGGCACCCCCGCCTGGAACGAGCTGCTGACCTTCGAGACGGCGAACGTCGCCAAGTTCTACAAGGCGCTGTTCGGTTACGAGGAGGAGCCGGTCAAGTCAGCCGACCTCGACTATGTGACCCTGCGCCTCGACGGCCGCCCGGTCGCCGGCATCCACGGCGTGGGCCACACCATGCCCCGCGACCGGGGTCCGCACTGGATGACGTACTTCGAGGTCGCCGACACGGACGACACACTCGAACGCCTCGTCGGCCTCGGAGGCCACGTCCTTCAACCGGCCCGCGACAGCGCCCACGGCCGCGTGGCCACGGTGGCGGACCCGGAGGGGGCCCGGTTCTCCCTGATCCAGAGCCCGCGTTGACTTCCGGCGTCGCTCAGGAGGACGACACCGGCAGGACGTCCGGTGACAGCGCCGCCGCGCGGGCCGTCGCGGCCGTCATACGGCGGCGGTGGTGCCGACGGCACAGCACCTCGTAGCCGACCTCGTCCGCGGACTGGTTGACGTCGCCGACGACCACCTGGGCGCCCTCGACCACCATGACCCCGCCCACCGTGCGGGCGTTGTGCGTGGCGCGGGCGCCGCACCAGCACAGGGCCTCGACCTGGAGCACCTCCACCCGGTCGGCCAGTTCGACCAGGCGCTGGGAGCCGGGGAACAGTTTGGAGCGGAAGTCGGTCGTGATCCCGAAGGCGTAGACGTCGATGTCCAGGTCGTCGACCACGCGCGCGAGTTGGTCGATCTGCTCCGGCGCGAGGAACTGCGCCTCGTCCGTGATCACGTAGTCGGCGCGGCCGCCCTGCGACAGGTGGTCGACGATGTACGCGTACAGGTCCATGTCGTCCTTGACCTCCACCGCGTTCGTGACCAGGCCGAGGCGCGAGGACAGCTTGCCCTCGCCCGCGCGGTCGTCACGCGTGAAGATCATGCCCACGAGCCCGCGCGCCGAGCGGTTGTGCTCGATCTGGAGAGCCAGTGTCGACTTCCCGCAGTCCATCGTTCCGGAGAAGAACACCAGCTCGGGCATGGTGAGTTGAGCACCTTTCGGTGAGTGTGAAGGAAGGGCGTGGCGTGGCGTGGCGTGGCGTGGCGTCAGGAGCGTACTTCGAGCAGGGGGACGAACTGCTCGGCAGGGGTCATCGAACCGTGGTTGGCGACCATCGCCGACTCCTTCGGCTCCCGCTGGGAGGCGATGAGCAGGACGTCGTCGCGGGCGGCCGCGACCACGTCGCCGATCCGCGCGTACACGCGGTCGTCGATCCGCGGCCCGAACCAGCCCGCAGCGATCGCCTCGTCCCGCGAGGCGACCCAGAACTGCTCGCCGAGCACCTCGCGCCAGCAGGTCAGCACGTCGTTCTCGGCGCCCGGCAGGGCGTACACGTGCCGCGCGCGTCCCTCGCCGCCCAGCAGGGCGACCCCGGCGCGCAGCTCCCAGTCCTCGTCGAAGTCGATACGGTGCTGCTCGTCGAACGGGATGTCGACCATGCCGTGGTCGGCGGTGACGTAGAGCGCGCTGCGCGGCGGCAGCTGCTCGGCCAGGCGCTGGACGAGCCGGTCGACGCACATGAGCTGGCCGCGCCAGGTGTCCGAGTCGACGCCGTAGCGGTGGCCGGCGCCGTCGAGCTCGGCGTAGTACGTGTACACCAGGGCGCGGTCGCCGACGGCGAGTTGCTCGGCCGCGAGGTCCATGCGGTCCTCGCCGGTCAGCCGCCCGAGGAACGTGCCGCCGCTGAGCGCGACCTTGGTCAGCGGGGTGTTCTCGAAGGTCGGGGACGACACCTGGGCGGCGTGCACACCCGCCTCGTGGGCGAGCTGGAAGACGGTGGGGTACGGCTGCCAGGCCCCCGGCTCGGTGTACGGCTGCCAGCGCAGCTGGTTCATCAGCTCGCCGGTGGCCGGATTGCGCACGGTGTAGCCGGGCAGTCCGTGGGCGCCGGGGGGCAGGCCGGTGCCGACGGAGGCGAGGGAGACCGCGGTGGTCGCCGGGTAACCGGCGGTGATCGGTCGGCCCGTGCCGCCGCGCGAGCTGCCGAGCAGCGAGGTCAGGAAGGGCGCGTCCTCCGGATGCGCCTTCAGCTGCTCCCAGCCGAGGCCGTCGATCAGGAAGACGCAGGCGCGGTCGGCGGGGGTCAGCTCCGGGATCGCGGCGGTCGTCCCCGGCACGCCCATGCCCGCGGCCAGCGTGGGCAGCAGGTCGGCGAGCGAGCCGGACCCGTACTCGGGGACGGGGGCGGTCTCGACGGCCAGGGGCTCCGGGTGGTCCCAGGCGGTGGGCTGCGCCATCAGCGGGCGAGGTCCGCGGTGGCCTCGGAGATGGCCTGCGCGAAGGCCAGGGCCTGGCGCACCGTCTCCGGGCCGTCCCCGGCCTCGCTGACGCGCAGGCTGAGGTCGTCCGCCGTCGAGTTGCCCGTGTAGCCGTGGTCCGCCTCGCAGTTGGGGTCGCCGCACGCGGCGGGCTCCAGGTCGATGCGGGAGACGGCGCCCCAGCCGATGGTCAGCACGACCTCGCGGGGCAGCGTGCCCGGGGTGTACTGCTCCGGGTTGGCGACCACGCGGCTGACGACCACCGACGAGATCCGGTCGAGCTTCACCGACTCGGTGGACGTCGTGGCGTACGGCGTCGGGGAGGTGCTGTCGGCCGCCTGCTCGTCGGTGTGGCTGACGATGAAGCGGTTGCCGGTGAGGACGAGCACGGTCACGTGCCGCCGCACCTCGTTCTGGTCGAACGTCGTCTCCTGGTGGACCAGGTACGACCGGATGGGCTCGCCGCCCACAGCGGCCTCCACCGCCTCGGCCACGAGAGCCGGGTAATAGCCACTGCGCTCGATCGCCGCACGCAGCCCCTGGGTCGTCGTACTGGTCTTGGCCATGCCGTCCATCCTAATCCCCGGGTAAGGCCGGTCCGGGACAGTCAAGAGCAACCCGGGCCGTTCGAACAGCAGGGCCGTCATGCCTTCGTCCATCCGGGCCCGCGGGCGGCGGGCGGTTCTGGTGATCGTGGTGCCAGTGTTGGCGCTCGTGGGCGCCGGGCGGATGCCCGAGTCTCCCCGGTCTGGAACCTGAGCGTAGAGCGGTGGTGCCCGGCGCCTCCGGGCGTCAACACCCGCCGCTAGATCACTCCGTTGGTGTTGGTGGTGCGAGCCCGCCACACGGTGACCTCTTGAAACACCCGAGCTGTCCGAGCTCCCGCACAGACCGAGGCCCGTGAGACGAGCTGGTGCCCCGAACGGCTCCTGAGGTGGCGGACCAGCCTCCGCGCTGAGTCCTGGGATGAGGTCGAGGCGCGGCCCGCATGCTTTCGTGACCAGCACAAACCCGCGCCAGGGGGAGGGAACAACTTGATCCACTGTGGTATCGACTGGGCGGAACCAACCCACGACGTCGCCCTGGTCGACGACACCGGCCACCTCGTGGCCAAGCGACACATCACCGATGACGCGGCCGGCTACAAGATCCTGCTGGATCTGCTCGCCGAGCACGGCGACAGCGAGGACAACCCGATCCCGGTAGCGATCGAGACCTCCCGTGGCCTGCTCGTGGCCGTGCCGCGCACGGGGAAGCGCAAGGTGTTCGCGATCAACCCGATGGCCGCAGCCCGCTACCGCGACCGGCACTCCGTCTCCCGCAAGAAGTCCGACCCCGGCGACGTCCTCGTGCCGGCCAACATCCTGCGCACCGACATGCACGCCCACCGCCCGCTGCCACAGGACAGCGACCTGGCCCGCGCCGTCGCCGTCCTCGCCCGGGCTCAGCAGGACGCCGTCCGGAACCGGCAGCAGATCGCCAACCAGCTGCGCTCCCTGCTGCGCGAGTACTACCCGGCCGCCCTGGCGGCCGTCGAGCCGTGGAAGGGGGGTCGGTGCCGTCCCGAGGCCCACAAGATCCTCCGGCCGGCTCCCACACCGACCCGGGCCGCGCGGCTGACCCGCACCCAGCTCCAGGCCGCGCTCAAACCTGCCGGCGCCAGCGCGGTATCGCGGCCGACGCCGACCGGCTCCGCGCGCCCTTCCGGGCCGACTGGGCTCACCAGCCGCCCCTGGTCGAAGACGCGCTCGGCAAGCAGATACTCGCCCTCCTGCTTCAGCTGGAGGCCGCTACCAAAGCCGCTGACGCCCTGGCCGAGGCGGTGGAAGAGGCGTTCCCTCAGCACCCGGACGCTGAGATCATCCTCAGTTTCCCCGGCCTCGGCGTCCAGCTCGGCGCCCGGGTGCTCGCCGAGATCGGCGACGACCGCAACCGCTTCAGCGACGCCCGCGGTCTGAAGGCCTACGCCGGTTCCTCGCCCGTCACCAGGGCTTCCGGCAAGAAGGCCAGCATCACCCGCCGCTGGGTGAAGAACGACCGGCTCAACCACGCCGGCTGTCTCCGGGCCTTCTCCGCGATCATCGCCTCGCCCGGTGCCAAGGCCCACTACCGACGCCGCCGCGACGAGCACGAAGACCGGCACGCCGCCGCCCAACGCAACCTCTTCAACCGCATGATCGGCCAGCTCTACCACTGCCTCCAGAACCGCAAGCTGTTCGACGAGCACACCGCCTTCCCCACCCAACACGCCGCCACAGCCTGACCAGTTAAGTGCCTGAGGTGTCTACGGGGGCGCACTGACTGCGAGGCACCGCACCGTGCCGGGGACACGTCGCTCAGTACGCCGGGAGCGTGCGCGGGCCGAGGTCGTCGCGGGCGGGCGGGGGCGCAAGGCGCACGCTGGCGCCGAGGACGCTCAGCCCGCGCCGGGCGACGACGACCGGCTCCAGGGTGACCGCGACGACCTCCGGGTGGTCGTGGACCAGCCGCGACACGCGCAGCAGCAGCTCCTCCAGCGCAGGTGTGTCGACCGGCGCCGAGCCGCGCCAGCCGAACAGGAGGGGCGCCGTCCGGACGGACCGGATCATCGAGGTCGCGTCCCGGTCGGTGACGGGGACCAGCCGGTGTGCCATGTCCCCGAGCAACTGCGAGGCGGCCCCGGCGAGCCCGAAGGAGAGCACCGCGCCGGCGGCCGGATCGATCACGGCCCTTACGACCGTGTCCACCCCGCGCGGGGCCATCCCCTGCACCACCGGCCGCAGCTCCTGCGGGCTGCCGAACAGCTCGGTCAACTCGGCGTACGCCCGCCGCAGTTGCTCCTCGTCCGCGAGATCCAGCCGTACGCCACCCAGGTCGGCGCGGTGCCGCAGGTGCGGGGCGGTGGCCTTGAGGGCGACGGGGTAGCCGAGGGTGCGGGCGGCTTCGGCGGCGGCTTCGGGGGAGGGTGCCGGGACGGCCCTGCGGACGGCGATCCCGTACCGCCCGAGCAGCTCGCACGTCTCGTCCGTGCCGAGCGTGAGCCCCTGCCCGCGCGTGAGCAGCCCCTCGATCAGCCGGGCGGCGCCCTTCTCGTCGATGTCGTCGTACTCGGGCACCTTCCCGGGGTCGGCGGCCTCCCGCCGCCACTGGGCGTACTTCACGGCCTCGGCGAGGGCACGGACGGCGCGTTCGGCGGCGGGGTAGGCGGGGATGAGGCGGGAGCAGGTGTGGGAGTCCCCGGGGACTGCGGCGGCCGGCGGTGCATCGCCGGGTCCCGCGTTCATGGACGCTGCCGCGGTGGGCACGCGTTGCGCGTTCGAACCTGCGTATGGTGCGGTGCCGGCCGCAGCCGACAACGCCTCCGCCAGCCCACCCAGCTCGACGTGCACCACCAGCACCGGTTTCCCGGGAACCGTCTCGGCAGCGGATCTCAGGGCCTCCGCCAACGCCGCGTCCCCGGCCGGCGTCTCCCCCACCGCCGGTATCGCCGTCACGACCACCGCGTCGCACGTCTCGTCGGCCAACGCCCGCGACAACGCCACCCGGAAGTCCTCCGCCGACGCCGCGGTCGTCAGATCCAGCGGCGGCTGCGGCCGCAACCCCTCGGAGAGACACGCGTCGTACGTCAGCATCCCCAGCGATTCGGAGTTCCCCAGAATCGCCACCCGCGGCCCGGCGGGCAACGGCTGGCGCGCCAGCAGCAACCCCGTGTCCACCAGCTCCGTGATGGTGGACACGCGGATCACCCCGGCCTGCCGGAGCAGCGCGGACACCGTCGCGTGCGGCAACCGCGTCGCCCGTACCGTATGCCCCTGCGGAGCGGAACCGGCTCCCTGCACCACGACCAGCGGCTTCGCCGCCGCCGTGCGCCGGGCGAGGCGGGTGAACTTGCGCGGGTTGCCGATGGACTCGAGGTACATGAGGACCACGTCGGTGTCGGGGTCGTCGTACCAGTACTGCAGGACGTCGTTGCCGGAGACGTCCGCCCGGTTGCCGGACGACACGAAGGTCGACACGCCCGTGACCCCGGTGACCCCTCCCCCGCGCCGGTGCAGCCGGGACAGCAGGGCGATGCCGATGGCCCCCGACTGCGCGAACAGCCCGATGCGGCCGGGCCGGGGCATCTCGGGAGCGAGGGAGGCGTTCAGCCGGACGTCCGGCGAAGTATTGATGATCCCGAAGGCGTTGGGCCCGATGATGCGCATGCCGTACGCGCGCGCGTGCCGCACGAGGGCGCGCTGGCGCTCGCGCCCCTCGGGCCCGCTCTCCGCGTACCCGGCGGAGATCACCACGAGGCCCTGCACGCCGTGCTCTCCGCACTCGGTGACGACCTCCGGGACGTGCTCGGCCGGCACGGCGACGACCGCGAGGTCGACCGGGGAGTCGATGTCCCGCACCGAGCGGTGCGCGGGCACCCCGTCGATCTCCTTCTGATCCTCGGAAAAGGCCCTGTTCACGGCGTGGAGACGGCCGGTGAACCCGGCGTCGCGGATGTTGTCGAGGATGCTCCGGCCCACGCCCCCGGGCGTCCGGCCCACGCCGATGACGGCGAGCGAACCGGGTACCAGCAGCCGCCGTACCGACCGCGCCTCGGCGCGCTGCTCCCGCGCGCGCTGCACGGCCAGGGAACGGTCCGTCGGCTCGATGTCGAACTCCAGGCGGACGACGCCGTCCTCGAAGCTGCGCTTCTGGGTGTACCCGGCGTCCGTGAACACCTTGATCATCTTGGTGTTGGCGGGCAGCACCTCGGCGGTGAAGCGCCGGATGCCGCGCTCGCGCGCGACGGCCGCGATGTGCTCCAGGAGAGCGGAGGCGACCCCGCGCCCCTGATGCGCGTCCTGCACCAGGAAGGCGACCTCGGCCTCGTCGGCGGGCGCGGAGGCGGCCATGCCGTCGGCACCGATGCGGTCGTAGCGTACGGTGGCGATGAACTCGCCGCCGACCGTGGCGGCGAGTCCCACCCGGTCCACAAAGTCGTGGTGCGTGAAGCGGTGGACGTCCTTCGCGGACAGGCGCGGGTAGGGCGCGAAGAAGCGGTAGTACTTCGACTCGTCCGAGACCTGCTCGTAGAAGCTGACCAGGCGGCCGGCATCGTCAATGGTGATGGGCCGGATCCGCGCGGTGCCGCCGTCGCGCAGCACCACGTCGGCCTCCCAGTGGGCGGGGTACTCGTGCCGGTCCGACGGGGTCTGCATGGGCCCCAGAGTAAGGCTCGCGTCCGACAACGGCGCGAGGCAGTCTGTGGAGGACGAAAGTCGGACCGAGGCCGCGGTCCGGCGACACCCCAGGGGCGGGACGAAGGACCGCTCCGGGCATGCTTCACGATGTGGGAAACTGGTCTAGACAACCCTGATACCTGAAGGGCACCATCACATGGCTGAGCGCCGCGTCAACGTCGGCTGGGCCGAGGGCCTCCACGCCCGCCCCGCCTCCATCTTCGTCCGGGCCGCCACGGCCGCAGGCATCCCCCTGACGATCGCCAAGGCCGGCGGCACCCCCGTCAACGCGGCCTCCATGCTGGCCGTCCTCGGCCTCGGCGCCCAGGGCGGCGAGGAGGTCGTCCTGGCGTCCGACGCCGAGGGCGCGGACGCTGCCCTCGACCGGCTGGCCAAGCTGGTCTCCGAGGGTCTCGAGGAGCTTCCCGAGACGGTCTGATCCATGCGGGGAAGCCGCGTCGCCCTTTCCGGGCGGCGCGGTTTCGCCGTTTTCGGGCGGCGCGGCTTCGCCGTTTTCGCACCCGATTCCGGTGGATTTACCGCGGGCACATTCCGGACGCTCACCGCGGGCACACGAATAGCGCGCCGCCATAAATTCCCGGCCCGCGCGAAAAAGGGCAACGGAAATACACCTCCGCCGAATATCCCTTCTTTGTATACGTCGCGCGTGTTAATGCTGCAGGCCCGACATGTTTACGGGATGTTGCGAAGTTCTCACACGGCCTGCGCGGTCCGCGCCGCCGGGGAAACGCAGCCGGTGCGCGGCACTCGCGCGCTCGGTGTGCAGTGCGGTGATGGCCCGCGCGCGCTCGCTGTCGCCGCGCGCGACGGCGTCCACGATGGCCCCGTGCTCGGCCCAGGACTCCACGGGGTTGGCCGACGCCTCCACCGCGTACATCCAGGCGATCTTGTGCCGCAACTGGGTCAGCATCGAGGTCAGCGCATGGCTGCCGGAGGCCTGGGCGAGCGTCTCGTGGAACCAGCCCCCCAGGGAGCGCAGGTCCTCGCTGCTACCCCGCCTGGCCCGCTCCTGGCCCAGCCGGACCAGGCCGCGCAGCACCTTCAAATGGGCCTCCGTGCGCCGCTGGGCGGCGCGGGAGGCGCCGAGCGGCTCCAGGAGCAGGCGCATCTCCAGCAGGTCGGCCGCCTCCTGCTCGGTCGGCTCGGCGACACACGCGCCCGCGTGCCGCCGGGTCACCACGAAACCCTCGGCCTCCAGGGTGCGCAGGGCCTCACGCACGGGGACACGCGAGACGCCGTAGCGGCGCGCGAGGACTTCCTCGGTGAGCCGGCTGCCGCGCTCGTGGACACCGGCGACGATGTCGTCCCGGATCGCCGTGCACACCGAGTGCGCCGGAATACGCATGACCGACCTCCGCCTTAATCCCCGTGAAACGTCGACGATGGACGCGTGTTCCGTGACTCTATTGCAATGAGCCGGAATTTCCGATGGCGGGCCGGAATCCATGGAGTTTTTTTGGACAGTCGGGCGTCCGAAACACCGAAAGCCCCGGCTCGGGGAGCCGGGGCTTCGGGACGTCTGCGGCGCCGATGCGTCAGACGTTCACGCCGTGCTTGCGGAGGTAGGCCACGGGGTCGACGTCGGAGCCGTAGTCCGGGGTCGTCCGGGCCTCGAAGTGGAGGTGCGGTCCGGTGACGTTGCCGGTCGCTCCGGAGAGGCCGATCTGCTGACCCGCAATGACCCTCTGGCCCACCGAGACGCCGATGGACGACAGGTGACCGTACTGGGTGTACATGCCGTCGGCCATCTTGATCACGATCTGGTTGCCGTACGCGCCGCCCCAGCCGGTCTCGACGACGGTGCCGACGCCGACGGCGTGGACGGCGGTGCCGCTGGCGGCATGGAAGTCGATGCCGGTGTGGGCGCCGGAGGACCACAGGGAGCCGCCGGCCTTGTAGCCGGTGGAGACGTAGGAGTTGACGATCGGCGGGACGAAGGCGTTGAGGCGCTTGCGCTCGGCCTCGCGGGCGGCGCGTGCCTTGGCCTCGCGCTCCTTCTTCGCCTGCTCGGCGGCCTTCTTGCGCGCGGCCTCCTCGGCCTTCTTCTGCTCGGCCGCCTGCTTCTGGGCGACGGCCTGGGCGTCGATCTTCGCGGCGACGGAGTCGCCGATCGTGACGACCGGCGTGAGGCCGGTGTCCTCGGGAGCAGGAGCCTCGGCGGCGAGCGCCGGGGCGGCGGCAACGGTGCCGATGACGCCGGTGGTGGTCAGGGCCGCGACGCCCGCCGCGCGGGCGGTGGTGTGGCGCATCCGGCTCGGACGACGGTGCTTCCCGGCGGCGCGCGTGAATGCCATGTGGTGGCTGGTCCTTTCCTTCCCTCTCGCCTACCGGGTTAGCTGACGGGTTCGGAGCAGGAAGGTCTCCTACGGACCCCCTCGCGGCACGCGCGGGCGTCCGATTCACCCCAGGGACTGATGATGGGTCCCCGGCTCCCCTGGCTCGCGCCGTACGGGGACTCGGCGATGGCTGTCCGGTGCCGCGGGTGCGGCGCACTGCCTGACGGACAGCCGGACCGACGCTAAACGGGGCGTCTTTCAATTCCCAAACGGAACAGGGGTTTTGTAGCGCACGCCACAGGGCAGACGGGAAGCCTCTCCTCAATTCGGACATCACGCGGACATCAGGGAGCCCTGGTGACACTTCGGTCACCAGGGCTCCTCCGCGCGCGTGCCGTTCGCCGGCCGGTACGACCGTGCGCCGAGCGTCTCTACTCGGCCGCGACGACGGCGACTTGGCCGATGCCGAGGGCCTCGACCGGCTCCTTGATCTGCGCCGCGTCCCCGACGAGCACCGTCACCAGACGGTCCACCGGGAAGGCGTTGACGACCGCCGCGGTGGCCTCCACCGTGCCGGTCGCGGCGAGCTGCTGGTACAGCCTCGCCTGGTAGTCGTCGGGCAGGTGCTGCTCGACCTGGTCGGCCAGCGTGCTCGCCACGGCCGCCGCCGTCTCGAACTTGAGCGGCGCCACGCCGACGAGGTTCTGCACGGCCACGTCGCGCTCGGCGTCGGTGAGGCCCTCCGCGGCGAGCTTGCGGAGCACTGTGAAGAGGTCCTCCAGGGCCGGCCCGGTGTTCGGGGTGTCTACTGAGCCGCTGATCGCGAGCATCGCGGCACCCGAGCCGTCGGGGGCGGAGCGCAGCACCTGGCCGAACGCCCGCACGCCGTAGGTGTAGCCCTTCTCCTCGCGCAGGACGCGGTCCAGGCGGGAGGTGAGGGTGCCACCGAGGCAGTAGGTGCCGAGCACCTGGGCGGGCCACACGCGGTCGTGCCGGTCGGGGCCGATGCGGCCGATGAGCAGCTGGGTCTGGACGGCGCCGGGACGGTCCACGATCACCACGCGACCGGTGTCGTCGGCGGTCACCGGCGGCACGGGCCGCGGCTTCACCGAGGGGCCGGTCCAGGAGCCCAGGGTCTGGCCGAGCAGGGCGTCGAGGTCGATGCCGGTGAGGTCGCCGACGACCACGGCGGTGGCCGTGGCCGGGCGGACGTGCCGGTCGTAGAAGGCGCGGACGGCCGCCGCGTCGATGCTGCGGACCGTCTCCTCGGTGCCCTGGCGCGGGCGCGACATGCGCGAGGTCGCCGGGAACAGCTCCTTGGAGAGCTCCTTGGCGGCGCGACGGGAGGGGTTGGCCATCTCGTGCGGGATCTCGTCGAGCCGATTGCGCACCAGCCGCTCGACCTCGCTGTCGGCGAACGCCGGCGCCCTGAGGGCATCGGACACCAGACCGAGCGCCTTGGGCAGGCGCGAGGCCGGGACCTCCAGGCTCAGGCGGACGCCGGGGTGGTCGGCGTGCGAGTCGAGCGTGGCGCCCGCGCGCTCCAGCTCGGCGGCGAACTCCTCGGCCGAGTGCTTGTCCGTGCCTTCGGAGAAGGCGCGCGCCATGATCGTGGCGACGCCGTCGAGGCCGGCCGGCTCGGCGTCGAGGGGTGCGTCCAGCAGCACCTCGACGGCGACGACCTGCTGGCCGGGGCGGTGGCAGTGCAGCACCGTCAGGCCGTTGTCGAGCGTCCCGCGCTCGGGCGCCGGGAACGCCCACGGCTTGGCCTCGCCCGCCTGGGGCCGGGGGTGGAACTCCATCGTGGCGAGCTCGGTCACTTCGCCGCCTCCTCGGTGTCGTCGGTGGCCGCGGCTACGGCGGCGTCGGTGTCGTCGGCCTCGCCGGCGACGGGCTCGTAGACGAGCACCGCGCGGTTGTCGGGGCGCAGGCGGGCCTTGGCGACCTCCTGGACCTCCTCCGGCGTCACCTCCAGGACGCGCTGGACGGCGGTCAGGGCGAGCTGCGGGTCGCCGAACAGGACGGCGTACCGGCACAGTTCGTCGGCGCGGCCCGCGACCGTGCCGAGCCGGTCCAGCCACTCGCGCTCCAACTGGGCCTGGGCGCGCTCCATCTCCTCGGCCGTCGGGCCCTTCTCGGCGAACCGGGCGAGCTCCTCGTCGATGGCGGCCTCGATGACCGGGACCTCGACGTCGCCGGAGGTCTTCACGTCCAGCCAGCCCAGGGAGGGCGCCCCGGCCAGCCGCAGCAGGCCGAACCCGGCGGCGACGGCCGTGCGGTCGCGCCGTACCAGCCGGTTGTACAGGCGGGAGGACTCGCCGCCGCCCAGGATGGTCAGCGCCAGGTCGGCCGCGTCGCACGCGCGCGTGCCATCGTGCGGAAGCCGGTAGGCGGCCATCAGGGCGCGGGCCGGGACCTCCTCCTCGACGACCTCGCGCAGCTGCTCGCCGATGATGTCGGGCAGCGAGCCGTCCCGCGGCTCCGGCTTGCCGTCGTGGGCGGGGATGGAGCCGAAGTACTTCTCGATCCAGGCGAGCGTCTGCTCGGGGTCGATGTCGCCGACGACCGAGAGGACGGCATTGTTGGGCGCGTAGTACGTGCGGAAGAAGGCGCGCGCGTCCTCCAGAGTGGCCGCGTCCAGGTCGGCCATGGACCCGATGGGCGTGTGGTGGTACGGGTGCCCCTCCGGGTAGGCGAGGGCGGTCAGCTTCTCGAACGCCGTGCCGTAGGGCACGTTGTCGTAGCGCTGGCGGCGCTCGTTCTTGACGACGTCCCGCTGGTTCTCCATGGACTCGTCGTCCAGGGCCGCGAGCAGGGAGCCCATGCGGTCGGCCTCCAGCCAGAGGGCGAGCTCCAGCTGGTGGGCGGGCATGGTCTCGAAGTAGTTGGTGCGCTCAAAACTGGTGGTGCCGTTCAGCGAGCCGCCCGCGCCCTGCACCAGCTCGAAGTGACCGTTGCCCTTGACCTGGGCGGAGCCCTGGAACATCAAATGCTCGAAAAGGTGAGCCAGACCGGTACGTCCCTTGACCTCGTGGCGGGAGCCGACGTCGTACCAGAGGCACACCGCCGCGACCGGGGTCAGGTGGTCCTCGGAGAGCACCACGCGCAGACCGTTGGCCAGGCGGTGCTCGGTCGCTGTCAGGCCGCCGGAGCCTGCCTCGGCTGTGGCCGTGTGACCCATGGGCATGTACGTCCCTTCGATCGCGGAGGCGGTCGTGGAAAACCGCCGTCTTGCTGCCGGTCCTGCCACAGTATGCAAGCGCGCGGACGCCTGGCGAAGTTCCCGGAGGTCGTACGCCGAGAGCGAGAACGGGGTCAACCGCCGCGAGCGCTCCGCCGGCACCCGGGAACACCGGGCCGGGCCGGGCGAGCCCGGATCCATGGGTGCCGGGCCGGGCAGGCAGGGCCGGGTGCGCGTGCCGGGCCGGGCG
>NZ_JBEXHW010000031.1:44051-74801 GCF_040608235.1 Streptomyces sp. NPDC005202
GGGCAAGGCCGGGTCCATGAATGCCGGGGCGGGCCGTGCGCGAGTGCCGGGGCGGGCCGTGCGCGAGTGCCGGGCCGGGCGGGCAAGGCCGGGTCCATGAATGCCGGGGCGGGCCGTGCGCGAGTGCCGGGGCGGGCCGTGCGCGAGTGCCGGGCCGGGCGGGCAAGGCCGGGTCCTGGTCCGCGTTGTCAGTCCGGCGGTCCACAATGGTCCGCGTCAGATCCCGTCACACGCTTCAGCAAGGAGCCGGCAGCGATGGCCCGCCGCAGCACGAAGACCCCGCCGCCCGACGACTCGTACGAGGAGAAGATCCTCGACATCGACGTCGTCGACGAGATGCAGGGCTCCTTCCTCGAGTACGCGTACTCGGTCATCTACTCGCGCGCCCTGCCGGACGCCCGGGACGGCCTCAAGCCGGTCCACCGCCGCATCGTCTACCAGATGAACGAGATGGGCCTGCGCCCCGACCGCGGCTACGTGAAGTGCGCCCGCGTCGTCGGCGAGGTCATGGGCAAGCTCCACCCGCACGGCGACGCGTCGATCTACGACGCCCTGGTGCGCATGGCGCAGCCCTTCTCGATGCGCGTGCCCCTGGTCGACGGCCACGGCAACTTCGGCTCCCTGGGCAACGACGACCCACCGGCCGCCATGCGGTACACCGAGTGCCGGATGGCCGCGGCGGCGAGCCTGATGACCGAGTCGATCGACGAGGACACGGTCGACTTCGCGCCCAACTACGACGGCCAGGAGCAGGAGCCGGTGGCCCTGCCCGCGGCGTTCCCGAACCTGCTGGTGAACGGCTCGTCGGGCATCGCCGTCGGCATGGCCACGAACATGCCGCCGCACAACCTCGCCGAGGTCATCGCGGCCGCCCGCCACCTGATCCGCCACCCGAACGCGGACCTGGACGCCCTGATGAAACACGTCCCGGGCCCCGACCTGCCGACCGGCGGCCGGATCGTGGGCCTGTCTGGGATCCGGGACGCGTACGAGACGGGCCGGGGCACCTTCAAGATCCGCGCGACGGTCTCGGTGGAGGCAGTGACGGCGCGCCGCAAGGGCCTCGTCGTCACCGAGCTGCCCTTCAGCGTCGGCCCGGAGAAGGTGATCGCCAAGATCAAGGATCTGGTCGGTTCGAAGAAGATCCAGGGCATCGCCGACGTCAAGGACCTCACCGACCGCGAGCACGGCCTGCGCCTGGTCATCGAGATCAAGAACGGCTTCGTGCCGGAGGCGGTCCTGGAGCAGCTGTACAAGCTGACGCCGATGGAGGAGTCCTTCGGCATCAACAACGTCGCGCTGGTGGACGGCCAGCCCCTCACGCTGGGCCTGAAGGAGCTCCTGGAGGTCTACCTCGACCACCGCTTCGACGTCGTACGGCGGCGCAGCGAGTTCCGCCGCGGCAAGAAGCGCGACCGGCTGCACCTGGTCGAGGGTCTGCTCACGGCGCTGGTGGACATCGACGAGGTGATCCGCCTGATCCGCTCCAGCGAGAACTCCGCGCAGGCCAAGGAGCGCCTGATGCAGCGCTTCTCGCTGAGCGAGGTCCAGACGCAGTACATCCTCGACACCCCGCTGCGCCGCCTGACCAAGTACGACCGCATCGAGCTGGAGGCGGAGAAGGACAAGCTCACCGCGGAGATCGAGGAACTGACCCGGATCCTGGAGTCGGACGCGGAGCTGCGCAAGCTGGTCTCCTCCGAACTGGCCGCGGTGGCCAAGAAGTTCGGCACCCCGCGGCGCACCGTCCTGCTGGATTCGGGCGACGTCCCGGCCGCGGCCGTGCCGCTGCAGGTGGCGGACGACCCGTGCCGTGTCCTGCTGTCCTCGACGGGCCTGCTGGCCCGTACGGCGAACGGCGATCCGTTCCCGCCGGACGCGGACGGCAAGCGCCAGAAGCACGACGTGATCGTCTCGGCGGTCCCGACCACGGCCCGCGGCGAGGTGGGCGTGGTGACGTCCGCCGGCCGCCTGCTCCGCCTGAACGTCGTCGACCTGCCCCAGCTGCCGGAGACCGCCTCGACACCGAACCTCTCCGGCGGCGCGCCGCTCTCGGAGTTCGTCTCCCTGGAGGACGACGAGACGGTGGTCTGCCTGACCACACTGGACGAGTCGTCGCCGGGCCTGGCGCTGGGCACGGAACAAGGCGTCGTCAAGCGCGTGGTGCCCGACTACCCCGCCAACAAGGAGGAGTTGGAGGTCATCACGCTCAAGGAGGGCGACCGGATCGTCGGCGCGGTCGAGCTGCGCACCGGTGAGGAGGACCTGGTCTTCATCACGGACGACGCCCAGCTCCTGCGCTACCAGGCCTCCCAGGTCCGCCCGCAGGGCCGCCCGGCCGGCGGCATGACGGGCATCAAGCTCGCCGAGGGCGCCAAGGTCATCTCGTTCACGGCCGTCGACCCGGCCACGGACGCGGTCGTCTTCACCGTCGCCGGCTCGCGCGGCACGCTGGACGACTCCGTCCAGACGACGGCCAAGCTGACCCCGTTCGACCAGTTCCCGCGCAAGGGCCGTGCCACCGGCGGTGTCCGCTGCCAGCGGTTCCTGAAAGGCGAGGACTGCCTGTCCCTGGCCTGGGCGGGCCCGGCCCCGGCGCGGGCCGCGCAGAAGAACGGCAACCCGGCCGAGCTCCCGGACATCGACCCGCGCCGCGACGGCTCGGGCGTGTCGCTGCCGAAGACCGTGGCGGCGGTGGCGGGGCCCGTCTAGAAAAAACGGCGGATCCTCTAGACGGGGGGATCCTCCAGGTCCGGTTCCTCGGGGCCCTGCTCCGGGGAGTCCGGGTCTTCGGGCTCGGACTCGAGCTGTCCGGGGTCCTGCGCTTCGGGATCTTGGACGTAGCGGAGGACGCCCCACATGCCGTACTCGTCGGCGTGCGGGGCGTCGTCCTTGCACGCCTCCAGTTCCTTGCCGAGGGCGGGGGCGTCGATGCCGGAGCCGATGAGCACGAGCTGGGTGAGGCGGGGATCGCCGGCCTGCCAGGGCTCGGGGTAGAAGCGCAGGAACCGCCCGACGGCGTGCACGGCGTAGCGGTTGCGGGGGTCGTGGGGGCCGAAGTCGACGTACCCCTTGATCCGGTAGAGCCCGTTGGGACGGCTGTCGAGGAACGGCATCAGCCGGCGGGGACTCAGGGGCACGTCGGAGGTGAAGGAGAGGCTGTCGTAGCCGGAGTGCAGGTGCCCGGCATGCCCCTGGTCGTGGCCGTGCTCTTCGTGCTCGTCACGCGCGTCGCGCTCGACTCGCTCGACGCGCTCGTGCAGATCGTCGAAGGAGAGCTGCCCGATGCGCTCCTCGCCCGGCCTGCAGTCGAAGAGGAACTCGGGGTCGACGCGGCCGTAGGAAGCCGGGACGACGGCGGCCCGGTCGACGAGGGACCGTACGAGCCCAAGCACCCTGTCGCCGTCGGCGGCCCGATCGATCTTGTTGACGACTACGAGGTCGGCAAGGGCGAGGTGCCGGTCGATCTCGGGATGCCTCGCACGGGTGTCGTCGAACTCGGCCGCGTCGACGACCTCGACGAGGCCGCCGTAGACGACCCTGGGGTTCTCGCTGGCCAGCACCATGCGGACGAGCTCCTGGGGCTCGGCGAGCCCGCTGGCCTCGATGACGACGACGTCGATACCGGCGGCGGGGTTGGTGAGCCGGTCGAGGTAGAGATCGAGCTCACTGGCGTCGACCGCACAGCACAGGCACCCGTTGCCCAAGGAGACGGTGGAGTCCCCGAGCGCTCCCGCGACCGCCATGGCGTCGATCTCGATGGCGCCGAAGTCGTTGACGACGGCGCCGATGCGGCTGCCACCGCTGTGGTGCAGGAGGTGGTTGAGGAGCGTGGTCTTGCCGGAGCCGAGGAATCCGGCGAGTACGACGACCGGGATCTGCCGCGGACATGGATTCGAACTCGGGCTCGAGCTTGCGCCCCTCGAACTTTCGCCCCTCGCGCTCGGACTCGGGCTCGGGCTCGGCAGGCTCACCGTGCGACCTCTCTCACGCCGACGCGTGCACCGGCTCACGGTGCCGGTCCACGTACGAAGACTGAATGCCGGCCCAGGATACGAGCCGCGGGAATCATGACGAAGTGAACGATTGTTAGCAGCAGTTGCGCGGCAGACGAAGGACATGGCGCCGGACTGTGCGACCCTCGCTTCCCACCGTGCGCCTCCTCTCCGCCTCCCCGCCGATCAGAGCCGCTCGGCACTCCGGGAGACGGCAAGCGCCGCCCACCGCTCGCCGGTCCCCGTCACCCGACCCGCACCCCGACGACCGACGGACGGCCGCCTGATCGGGGGTTATTGACATGGCCACACAGAATTCAGGGATCTGGAGGATCGTTTTGGCCGCGCAGGCAAAGCTTGCGGCCGCCACCAGCTCCATCGTTGCTGCAGGCTCGCGCCGCCACAGAAGAGCAGCTAGACGACCACAGCACCGCGGGCGCCTCTGTCCGTCGCAAAGTCCCGCGGGAGACACGAGCAACAAGCTGTGAGGTGTGGAGGCCCGACTCCCCTGCGGTCCTGGGCCCTCCTGCAGCAGCACCGAACGATCGCCCCTGGTTTCTCCGACCCAGTGCGGGGAAGCATCCCGGTCGACCTGGGGAGGGGAACCTTGGCCCGTGGGACGGCGTGGAACTCGACAGCCAGGTTCAGCACATGGCTTGTCGCAGCCGCCATCGGTATCGGTTTCGTATGCGTGGCCTCGATCTCCGTCAGTGGCTGGCTGATAGACGGCGTGGAACGAGCGAACGGCGGTCTTCGGACCGCCGCTCAACGAAGCGTCCTGGGTGAGTACTTCGGCGCGGTCAGCGCCGTCTTCTCAGGTGTGGCTCTGCTGCTCCTCGTCATCACGCTGCTCTTCCAGCAGCGTGAGCTGCACTTGCAGCGCCAGGAACTCGCCTTGCAGCGAGAGGAGTTGATCGCCTCCCGCGACGAGCTTCGGAGGAGCGCCGCCGCGGATCTGCGCAGTCTCCATGTCCAGCTCACGCAGATGCAGATGGCCGACCCGGTCCTCGCCGAGGTCTGGAACGACTGGCCCGGCCAGTCTCCGACCGACGTACGGCAGCTCCTCTTCGCCAACCTCACCTACGGCCATTTCATGCTTCTCCATGAATGGGGAAGCGTCACGGAAGAGGAAGTACTCGCTCACGCGCGGCGGCTGGTAAGAAGCCGCCCGTTCCGTCACTACTGGTTCCTCTCCCGCGAAGCCAAAGCCGCGCTCCCCCCTGACAGCGTCGAGGGGCGCTTCTTCAGGCTCTTCGACCGAGCAATCAGCGAAACCGAAGCGGGCGGCGGGTCGTCGTCCTGACGTCTGCCGACGTCAACGCATGGCCGGCACCGCCACCGGCGCCTCCGGCTCCACATACCGCGCCACCGGCCTGATGATCTTCGAGTCCTCGGCCTGTTCGAGGATGTTCGCGCTCCAGCCCACCACGCGGGCCGCGGCGAAGGTCGGGGTGAACATTTCGCTGGGCAGGCCGCACAGTTCCATGACCACGCCCGCGTAGAACTCGACGTTCGTGTGGAGTTCGCGGCCGGGCTTCAGTTCCGCCAGGATCGCCTCCACGCGGCGCTCGACCTCGACGGCGAAGTCGACGCGCGGACCGCCGAACCGCTGGGCCGTTTCGCGGAGCATCCGGGAGCGGGGGTCCTCGGTGCGGTAGATCGCGTGGCCGAAGCCCATGATGCGCTCGCCGGCGAGGACGCGTTCCCGGATCCAGGGGTCGATGCGATCCGGGGTGCCGATCGCGTCCAGGGTGTCCAGCGCCCGGCTGGGCGCACCTCCGTGCAGCGGCCCCGACAGCGCCCCGACCGCCCCCACCAGGCACGCTGCCACATCCGCTCCCGTCGATGCGATGACCCGCGCCGTGAAGGTTGACGCATTGAATCCGTGATCAATGGTTGAGATCAAGTACTGCTCGATGGCCCGGGCCCGCTCCGGGTCCGGCTCGGAACCCGTCAGCATGTACAGGTAGTTGGCCGCGTACGACAACTCCTCCCGCGGCTCCACCGGCTCCAGCCCCTGCCCCAGCCGGTGCAGCGCGGTGAGCAGCGTCGGTACGGCCGCACAGGCCGCCAGCGTGTCCTGGCGCCGCCGGTCCGCGTCGATGCCGTACAACGGCCGGAAGCCCTTCGCCGCCCCCAGCAGCGACAGCGCCGTACGCATGCCGGCGAGCGGGCCCGACCGCCAGCTCGCCGCCGCGATCGCTGGCAGCGCCGCCCGCACTTCGGCCGGCGGTCTGCGCAGCTCGGCAGTCCGTGCGGCAAAGGCAGCGCTCTGCCCGGCGTCCGGCAACTCCCCGTGGACCAGCAGATGCCAGACGTCCTCGAAGCTGCGGGTCTGCGCGAGTTCGACGGCCGAGTACTGGCGGTAGTGGTAGAAGCCCTCGAGCCCCCGTACGTCACCGATTCGGGTGTCGGTGACCACGACTCCCGCGAGTCCCCGCGGTACGTCGACAAGAGTGGCTGCGGCCCTGTTGATGGACATGTTTCCTCCCTGGACTTGATTCGACTGTCCATGCTTGACTGACTTCCTATCAATATTGATTCGATCAATGTGCGGCCGGACAGATACGGTGAACCCATGCGCGATCAAGAACCCGCCCCCAGCCCCGCGGAACGGCGGCTGAGCACCAAGGAGACCGCCGAACTGCTCGGTGTGAAGCCCGAGACCGTTTACGCCTATGTGAGCCGCGGTCAGCTCAGCAGCCGACGCGAGCCGGGCGGCCGGGGCAGCACCTTCGACGCCAAGGAGGTCGAGGCGCTCGCCCGTCGCAACAGGCGGGAGAGCAGTGGCAGTTCGGGCTGCGGCGGGGAGCTGTCCGTGCGGACCCGCATCACGCTCATCGACAAGGACCGGTACTACTTCCGCGGCGTCGACGCGACCGAACTGGCCGCCCGGCACACCTACGAGGAGGTCGCCGAGTGGCTGTGGACCGGTCACCTGCGTCCCGGCGTCACCTTCACCGCGCCCGACGCCTCCGTCGCCGTGGCCCGCCGCGCTGTCGACGCCCTGCCCGAACACACCGGACCCACCGACCGGCTGCGGGTCGCCGCGATCGCCGCCGCCGCCGCGGACCCGCTGCGCTTCGACCTGTCCGAGGACGCCGTGCTCGGCACCGCGCGCATCCTGATTCCCACCCTCGTCACCGCCCTGCCGCCGGTCCTGCGCGGCCACCGCGACCAGGGCCCGCTCGCCCACCGCCTGTGGGCGCGGCTGAGCGGCCGCCCCGCCGACGAGGCGTCCCTGCACGCCCTGGACACCGCGCTCGGACTGCTCGTCGACCACGACCTCGCCGCCTCGACGCTCGCCGTGCGCGTCGCTGCCTCCGCCCGCGCACACGCCTACGCCGCCGTCTCCGCCGGGCTCGGCGTGATCGAGGGCCCGCTGCACGGCGCGGCCAGCGGGCTCGCCCACCGGCTGCTGCTCGAGGTGCTCGACCGGGGCTCCGCCGGGCCCGTGATCGCCGACGAACTGCGCGACGGCCGCCGCATCCCGGGACTCGGCCACCGGCTCTACCCCGGCGAGGACCCACGCGCGCGTGCCCTCTTCGGCCTCCTGGAGGAGATCCCCCATGCCGCCCCGGCGCTCGCCGCGGCCCGCGACATCGTGGCCACCACGGCCCGCCACACGCCGTTGCACGCGAACGTCGACCTGGCCCTCGCCGTGCTCACCGCCTCCTGCGCCATGCCGTCCACGGCGGGCGAGACGATCTTCGCCGTGGCCCGGACGGCGGGCTGGATCGCCCATGCCCTGGAGGAGTACGGCGAGCGCCCCCTGCGCATGCGGCCGAGCGGACAGTACACAGGACCACGGCCACCGCAACCACTGCCGGAATAGATCACTCCGACGGCCGGAAGCCGCCCCGCCTCAAGTCAGGTTAGGCTCACCTCTGTGAGTACGTGCGCGACCGCCTCCCGGGACCTCGACGAGCCGATGTCCGGAACCGCGGCCACGGCGACGACGTGGCTGCTGCTGGAACAGCCCGGCCCGTGGGGTGCCAAGGCGCTCACTTCGAGCCATCTGGACCCGGCCCTGGGCCGCGCCCTGGAGCGGGCCACGCAGGGCACCGGAGTCCGCATCGCGCTCATCCGCCACCCGGGGCGGCACGCCGATTGCCGTACTCCGTCCGTGCGGCGTGTGTACGCGGCCCACACCCTTCCCGGGAACGTGTGGCTGCACGGCGCCGTGACCGCCGACCCGGAGCAACTGCTCGGCCTCGATTTCGCCGCGCTGGGCAGGGGCGACCACCACAGCTTCGACGCGGTGCTGAGGGGCCGGCCCCACACGAGCGACCCGCTCGCGCTCGTCTGCACCAACGGCAAGCGCGACCGCTGCTGCGCCCTCCTCGGCCGCCCCCTCGCGACCGAGCTCGCCACCTCCGGAGTCGAGGGCGTCTGGGAGGTCACGCACCTCGGCGGCCACCGCTTCTCACCGACACTGCTGGTCCTGCCATACGGATACGCGTACGGCAGGGCCGAGGCGCACGCCGTCAAGGACGTCCTGCACGCCGTCCAGGAGGGCCGGGTCGTCGTCGAGGGCTGCCGGGGCCGCTCGGCCTGGGAACGGCCGGGACAGGCCGCCGAACTGGCCGTGCGCACGGCGGCGGGCGAGTACGCGGCGGACGCGCTGACCGTCGTCCGCACGGACGGCGCCGCCCCGCGCTGGGAGGTGACCGTCGCCCACGCCGACGGACGCCGGTGGCGCGTGATCGTGGCCCAGGGTGCATCCCTGCCGCCTCGCCCGGAGAGCTGTGGGCCGGTGCTGGGCGCGCCCGCGCGGATGGACGTGGTGACGGTCCGCGAGCTGACCGCGACTCCGCTCGCCAGCTGACCGCGGCTCCGCTCGCCAGCTGACGCCGCGCTGGTACGCGAACCGGAACCGACCCGCTCCCAAGGTTCCGCTTCCCCAAGAATCGGTCAAGAGATCCACACCACATCCCCTGGGGCAGCCCTCGCCCGCGGACGTACCGTCATGCCTATGAGCCCCACTGCCTCCGCACGCCGTCGGCGCCTCGGTCTGCCACGGCGGGTGTTCTCGCAGGTGCTGCTGATGCAGCTGGCGATCGCCGCGGGAGTCGCGGTGCTCGCGACCGGGCTGTTCCTGGCACCGCTCAGCCACCAGCTGGACGACCAGGCGATGCACCGCGCGCTCGCCATCGCGCAGACCACCGCGCAGAACCCGGAGATCGCGAAGGACCTCCAGGACACTCCCCCGACCGTCGACGGGCCCGTGCAGAAGGAAGCGGAACGGATCCGCAAGGCCACCGACGCCGAGTACATCGTCGTGATGGACTGGCGGGGCGTGCGCTGGTCGCATACCGACCCCCAGCAGGTCGGCCAGGTTGTCTCGACCGATCCCACACCAGCCCTGGCCGGCAGGGAGGTCATGCAGATCGACAGCGGCACCCTGGGCCGCTCCGCCCGCGGCAAGGTGCCGCTGCGCGACGCGCACGGCGAGATCATCGGGGCAGTCTCGGTCGGCATCGCCTACGACAGCGTGCGCGCCCGGCTCATCAGCGCGATCCCCGGGCTGCTCGCCTACGCCGGAGGGGCGTTGGCCGTCGGCGCGCTGGCCGCCTGGCTGATCTCCCGGCGGGTCCAGCGGCAGACCCGGGATCTGGCCTTCTCGGACATCGCGGCCCTCCTCGCGGAGCGCGAGGCGATGCTGCACGGCATCCGCGAGGGGGTCGTGGCCCTCGACCGCACCGGCCGTATCCGTCTGCTCAACGACGAGGCGCGGCGCCTGCTCGGCATCGGCGACGAGGCGGTCGGCCGGTCCCTCGACGAGGCGCTCGGCGAGGGCCGCACGACCGACGTCCTGGCGGGGCGGGTGACGGGCACGGATCTGCTCACCGTCCGCGGGCAGCGCGTCCTGGTCGCCAACCGCATGCCCACCGACGACGGCGGCGCCGTCGCCACCCTGCGCGACCGCACCGAGCTGGAGCAGCTCGGCCGGGAGCTGGACTCGACGCGCGGCCTGATCGACGCGCTGCGCGCCCAGGACCACGAGCACGCCAACCGCATGCACACGCTGCTCGGGCTGCTGGAACTGGAGATGTACGACGACGCCGTCGAGTTCGTCGGGGAAGTGGTCGGCGACCATCGGGCCACGGCGGAGCAGGTCGCCGAGAAGATCCAGGACCCGCTGCTCGCCGCCCTGCTGGTGGGCAAGGCGACCGTCGCGGCCGAGCGCGGAGTCGCTCTGTGGGTCGCGGACCGGACGCGGCTGCCGGACCGGCTGGTCGACCCCAGGGGGCTGGTAACGGTCGTCGGCAACCTGGTGGACAACGCGCTGGACGCCGTCGCGGGCACACCGCACGCGCGCGTGGAGGTCGAACTGCGCGCCGAGGGACGCACCGCCCTCCTCAGGGTGCGCGACACGGGGCCCGGAATCCCGGCGGAACAGCGTGAGTTGATCTTCACGGAGGGGTGGTCCACCAAGAAGCCGCCGGCGCACGGCAAACGCGGCATCGGCCTCTCCCTGGTGTGCAGGCTCGCCGAGCGGCAGGGAGGGAGCGTGACGGTGGGCGAGGCGCAGGGCGGGGGCGCGGAGTTCACGGTCGTCCTGCCCGAGGCGCTCGCCGAGCCCGACCTGGATCCGGCCCCCACCGCGGCTGCCGTCAAGACCGCTGCCGAGGAGGAGGCGCGATGATCGAGGTCCTGGTCGTGGACGACGACACCCGGGTCGCGCAGGTCAACGCGGCCTACGTCGAGAAGGTGCCGGGCTTCCACGTCGCGGGCGAAGCCCACAGCGCGGCCGAGGCACTGCGCCGGATGGAGACGCTGCCGCACCTGGACCTGGTCCTCATGGACCACTACCTGCCCGACGAGACGGGCCTGGCGGTCGTCCAGGAGATGCGCCGCCGCGGCTACCAGACCGACGTGATCATGGTGACGGCGGCCCGGGACGTGGCCACCGTCCAGGCGGCGATGCGGCAGGGTGCCCTGCAGTACCTGGTCAAGCCGTTCGCCTTCGCGGGGCTGCGCGCCAAGCTGGAGGCGTATGCGAAGCTGCGCCGCACTCTGGACGGCGGAGGGGAGGCCGAACAGGCCGAGGTGGACCGGATCTTCGGGGCGCTGTCCACCGCCTCGGTGCCCGAGCTGCCCAAGGGACACTCCCCCACCACCGCCGAGCTCGTCCGTCAGTCCCTGATGAAGGCCGAAGGGCCCCTGTCGGCCCAGGAGATCGCCGAGCGGACCGGGGTGAGCCGGCAGACCGCCCAGCGGTATCTGAAGCTCATGGAGCGCACGGGAAGGGCCCGGCTGACCCTCAAGTACGGCGACGCGGGCCGCCCGGAACACCGTTACGTGTGGGCGACCCGCGCCTGAGGGCACGGCCCGTGGGGCGGGGGAAGAGGCCGTGCCCGCCTTGCATACGGATGTCAGCCCGTCGCCTTCTCCACGAACTCGGTCGTGTACGTCTTGCTGAGGTCGACCTTGGCGTTCTTGATGTTGGGGTTGAACGCCTTGAGGACCCTCTCGACGGTCTGCGGGCCGTTGGCCGGCATGACGCCGTCCTTGGTGAACATCGGCAGCGTGCTCTTGATCGCCTCCGCGTAGAGCGTCTTGTCGCCCTGGGAGTAGTCGGCGGGCATCTTCGCGGCGATCTCGGAGGCGCTGTGCGTGGACATCCACTTGAGCGTCTTGACGAATGCCTTGGCCAACTTCTGGACGGTGTCCTTGTGGCTGTTGACCCAGTCCGTCTGCATGTACAGGCTGGACGACGGGTACGCGCCGCCGAGCGCCTGCTGCGAACCCTCGGGCGTCCGCATGTCGAGGAGGATCTTGCCCACCTTCTTGTCCAGGATCGTCGCGACGGTCGGGTCGGTCGTCATGCCGCCGTCGATGGCGCCCTTCTGGAGCGCGGAGATGAAGGTCGGGCCCGCCCCCACGGCGACCGGGGTGAACTCGCTGACCTTCACGCCGTCCTTGACCGCGAGGTACTTGGTGAGGAAGTCGGTCGAGGAGCCGAGGCCGGTGATGCCGAGTTTCTTGCCCTTGAAGTCCTTCGGTGAGGTGATCCTGCTCGCCGCCTTGGTGGAGACGACCTCCACCTCTCCCGGAGCCTGCGAGAACTGGACGACGGACTCGACGTACTTCCCCTTGGTCTGCAGGTCGAGGGTGTGGTCGTAGAAGCCGACGGCGCCCTGGACCTGGCCGGAGACGAGCGCTGTCTCGGCCTGGACGCCGGCGGGCTCGCTCAGCAGCTGGACGTCCAGGCCCTCGGCCTTGAAATAGCCGAGGCGCTGGGTGAGCATCGCCGGCAGGTAGATGACCTTGTCCAGGCCACCGACCATGATCTTGACGT
The DNA here is from genome assembly GCF_040608235.1 of Streptomyces sp. NPDC005202. Classification (NCBI taxonomy): domain Bacteria; kingdom Bacillati; phylum Actinomycetota; class Actinomycetes; order Kitasatosporales; family Streptomycetaceae; genus Streptomyces; species Streptomyces sp. NPDC005202. The sequence continues at coordinate 56,352 of NZ_JBEXHW010000031.1, forward strand.
GCTCGCCCTTGCCGCCGCCCCCGCCGCTGCCGGTGTCGGCGGTGGAACTGGCCGAGTCGTTGGCGCAGGCGGTGAGGGAGGAGAGGGCGAGCAGGCCGGCGGCGGCCGACGCCGCGATTCTGGCGGTCTTGCGCATGGCGGTTCACGTCCTTGTGAGAGGGCGGTGCGAGGGAAGAGAAGAACAGTGGTGCGGCGGTGGGCCGTTCAGCGCTCGGAGTCCGCCGGCTTCCAGCGGAAGATGCGGCGCTCGGCGAAGGTGAGCAGCCCTTCGGCGAGAAGGGCGACGACGGCGAGGATGACCATCGCGGCGTACACGCCGGCCGCGTTGAAGGTGCCCTGGGACTGCGCGACGAGCAGGCCGATGCCCTTGGTGGCGCCGATGTACTCGCCGACGATCGCGCCGATGAGGGCAAAGCCGAAGCTGACGTGGAGGCTGGTGAAGATCCACGAGGTCGCGGACGGGATGACGACCTGGAGGGTCACCCGGCGGTCGCTCGCGCCGAGGATCCGGGCGTTGGCGACCAGGTTGCGGTCGACCTCCCGGGCGCCCTGGAAGGCGTTGAAGAACACCGGGAAGAAGACGAGGACCACGGCGGAGGCGACCTTGGAGGCCGGCCCCAGCCCGAACCAGATCACGAAGATGGGCGCGAGCACGATCCTCGGTATGGAGTTGAGCACCTTGATGTAGGGACCAAGGACATCGGCGAGCAAGGCGATACGTCCGAGCGCGATGCCGAGGACCACGCCGGCCACCACACCGAACACCCAGCCGAGCAGAGCCTCGTAGAGCGTGTACCAGATCTGCTCGCCCAGGGAACCGAGCGCGGTCCCGTGCGTCACCCAGGTCCAGATCTGGTCCCAGATCTTCGAGGGCATCGAGAAGTTGAACGGATCGATGACCTTGGCCCGGGAGAGCACCTCCCACAGGCCGAGCACGGCGACCAGGAGCAGGACGCGGACCGTGGTGACGACGACCTTGCGCCGGCGGGCGGCACGGGCCCGGGAGTGCGCGCGGTCGGGGGTCTTGACCGTGTCGACGACCGGCGTGCTGAGGACCTCAGGCGACATGGGCGGCACCCCTCTCACGGGTGATGCGGACCTCTTCGCCCAGGGACTCCCAGATCTCGCGGTAGATCTCGACGAACTGCGTCTCCAGACGCACCTCCTCGACCTTGCGCGGCCGCGGCAGGCCGATGTCGAAGACCTGCTTCACGGTCGCCGGACCGGCGGTCATCACGACGACCTTGTCGGCCAGCGCGATGGCCTCCTCCAGGTCATGGGTGACGAAGACGACCGACGCACGGGTGCCTTCCCACAGCTCCAGCAGCTCGTCCGACATCAGCGCCCGGGTCTGGACGTCGAGCGCCGAGAAGGGCTCGTCCATCAGCAGGATCTCGGGGTCGTTGACGAAGGTGGCGGCGAGCGCGACACGCTTGCGCTGGCCGCCGGAGAGCTGGTGCGGATAGCGGTCCTCGAAGGCGGCGAGCCCGACCCGGGCCAGCCACTCGCGCGCCTTCTGCTTGGCCTCCGCCTTCGGTACGCCGCGGAAGCGGGGGCCGGCCATCACATTGGACAGCACCGTGCGCCAGGGGAAGGTGGCGTCCTGCTGGAAGACGAAGCCGACCTTGTCGCCGACGCCGCGGACCGGCTCCCCGGCGACCAGCACGTCGCCCTCGGTGGGCTCCTCCAGGCCGCTGACCAGGGTCAGCGTGGTCGACTTGCCGCAGCCGGTGGGCCCGACGACGGCCACGAACTCGCCGCGTCCCACGATGAGGTCGAGGTCCCTGACGGCCGTGTGCAGACCCCCGGACGGGGTCCGGAACGTCTTGCTCGCGCCCCGTAGCTCAATGGCGGGGCTGGTGGTTGCGCTCATGGCCCGGGACGGTAGATGTGGCCCGGACCACAGCAGCAGTCTTCTGAGCGCAAGCCGTTCTTTTGCTCGCAAGCACCTGTTGTGCTCGTTTTGCTCGCGCTACAACAACGGAGCCGAAACACGGGCTTGACGCTCGCGTGGCCTTGACGGAAAGAGGCCCGATGATTGACGTCCTGGTGGTCGACGACGACTTCCGTGTCGCTGAGATCAACGCCAAGTACGTGGGAAAGGTTCCCGGCTTCCGGGTGACCGCCCGCGCGCACAGTGCCGCGCAGGCACTGGCCGCCGTGCAACGCGGCGGCATCGACCTGGTCCTGCTCGACCACTACCTGCCCGACCAGACCGGCCTCGAACTCGTCCACCGCATGCGGGAGCAGGGCCACGGCACCGACGTCATCATGATCACGGCGGCCAGCGACGTGGCGACCGTCCAGCAGGCAATGCGCCTGGGCGCCCTGCACTACCTGGTCAAACCCTTCACCTTCGCCGCGCTGCGCACCCGCCTGGACTCCTACGCCGCCCTGCGCCGCACCGTCGACCGCGTCGGCGGCCGCGGCGTCGCCGGGCAGGAACAGGTGGACCGCATCTTCGGCGCCCTGCGCACCACGCCCGCACCGTCCTCCCCCGGCCTGCCCAGCGGGCACTCGGAACCGACCACGGACCTCATCTGCGGCGTCCTGCACCGCGCCGACCATCCGCTGTCAGCCCACGAGGTGGCCGCCCGGACCGGCCTGAGCCGCTCCACGGCCCAGCGCTACCTCCGCCACCTGGAACAGGCCGGCCGCCTCCGACTCTCCCTGAAGTACGGCGAGACGGGGCGGCCTGAGCACCGGTACGCATGGGTGGCGCCGTAGCCCTGCGTCGAGGAAGGGCACGGCGGTACGACGTTGGGGGGCCGGCGGGCTACACGGCACCTGCCCCCGTCAGCGACCGCACCTCGGTCTCGGCGTGCTTGGCCTCGTCCGGCAGCTCTGCGGAGGTGACGGTGCCGAGCCAGCCCGCGACGAAGCCGAGCGGGATGGAGACGATGCCGGGGTTCTGCAGCGGGAAGTACTGGAAGTCGACGCCGGGGAAGAGCGAGTCGGGGCTGCCGGACACCACCGGGGACAGCACGACGAGCCCGACTGCCGGGATCAGTCCGCCGTATACGGCCCACACGGCGCCACGGGTCGTGAAGCCGCGCCAGAACAGCGAGTAGAGCAGTACCGGCAGGTTCGCGGAGGCGGCGACGGCGAAGGCGAGGCCCACCAGGAAGGCGACGTTGAGGTCACGGGCCAGCAGGCCGAGGGCGATCGCGACCACGCCGATCCCGACCGCGGCGACGCGCGCCACGGCGACCTCGCTGCGTTGCCGGGCGCCCCGGCGCCGCAGGGACGCGTACAGGTCGTGGGCCACGGACGCCGAGGAGGCGAGCGTGATCCCGGCGACCACCGCGAGGATCGTGGCGAAGGCGACGGCCGCCACCACCGCGAACAGAACCGTTCCGCCCGTGGAGTCCGCGCCTCCGCCCAGGTCGAGAGCCAGCAGCGGAACCGCCGTGTTCCCGGCCGCGTTCGAGCTTCGTACGGCCGCCGGGCCGACGATCGCGGCCGCGCCGAAGCCGAGGACGATGGTCATCAGGTAGAAGCCGCCGATGAGCCCGATGGACCAGATGACCGAACGGCGGGCGGCCCTCGCGGTCGGCACGGTGTAGAAGCGGGACAGGATGTGCGGCAGCCCGCCGGTGCCCAGCACCAGCGCGAGCCCCAGGCTGATGAAGTCCATGCGCGCGGTCCAGTCCCCGCCGTACTTCAGTCCGGGTGCCAGGAAGGCGTCCCCGTGGCCGCTGCGCTCGGCCGCCGTGAGCAGCAGCCGGTCGAGGTCGCCGTGGAACCGGACCATGACAAGCACGGTCAGGGCGATGGTGCCGCCCAGCAGCAGGACCGCCTTGACGATCTGGATCCAGGTGGTGGCCCGCATCCCTCCCAACGACACGTAGATCACCATGAGCGCGCCGACGCCGATGACGGTCCAGGCCTGTGCCGCCTCTCCCGTCCGCCCGAGGAGCATGGCGACCAGGCTGCCCGCGCCCACCATCTGCGCCACCAGATACAGAACGGAGACGGTGACCGAGGAGGTTCCCACCGCGATCCGCACCGGCCGCTCGCTCATCCTTGCGGCGACCACGTCGGCGAGCGTGAAGCGTCCGCAGTTGCGCACCAGTTCGGCGACGAGGAACAGCACCACCAGCCAGGCCACGAGGAAGCCCACCGCGTACAGCAGCCCGTCGTAGCCGAACAGCGCCATGAGCCCGGTGACGCCCAGGAAGGAGGCGGCCGACATGTAGTCGCCCGCGATGGCAAAGCCATTCTCCATGGGTGAGAAGAGCCGCCCGCCCGCATAGAACTCCTCGGGCGACCCGTGCCGGTTGTGGCTCACCCACGTCGTGATCACCAGGGTGACCGCGACGAACACGCTGAACAGCAGCAGCGCCAGCGTCTGATGGTTGCCGGTCACGAGGCACCTCCCTGCACACCGCGCGTCAGTTCCTGGGTGTCCCAGCGCAGTTCCAGCGCGGCCCGGTCCCGGCGCAGCCGGGCGTGCCGGGCGTAGGCCCAGGCGAACAGAAAGGTGCTGAGGAACTGCCCGAGCCCCGCGAGCATCGCCACGTTCACCGCGCCCGCGACCGACCGCGCCATGAACCCCGGCGCGGTCGTCGCGGTCACGACGTACCCCACGTACCAGACGAAGAAGACCGCGACCGCCGGCACCACGAACCGCCGGTACCGGCTGCGTACCTCCTGGAATGCCGCACTGCGCTGCACCTCGAGGTACACATCGGCTGCCGCGCCGACGGCCCGGCCACCGCCGGGCTGCTCCCGGTGCGCCGCCGGCACCGGTGCGGTGGGGACGCCCCTGTCGTCCAGCTCACCCCAGCCGGAGGCCAGCGCGTCGTACCAGGGGTCGCGGTACCTCATGTCTTCGGATCCGGGGGCCGGGTCCTGGCCGTCGTGGTTCTCGGCCGGAATCTCGGGACCACCTCCGCCACCGCGGGAACGACCGTTGCTTGACTGCATGCCCAAGGATGGACAGAACGTAAAGATCCCTGACTTCTCTTCTCCACGCTCTCACCCCATCAGGTGACTCACCCCGCAGGCGGCCGCACCAGCCCCTTTGCATATGCGTAACGCACCGCCTGGGCACGGTCCTTGAGGCCCGTCTTGGCGAAGAGGTTGTTGATGTGGGTCTTCACCGTGGCGGTCGAGACGTGCAGTCTGCGGGCGATCTCCTGGTTGGTCAGGCCTTCGGCGATCAGCAGCAGCACCTCGGTCTCCCGCGCGGTGAGCCCGTCCGGCGCCTCGACGGGAGCTTCCGGCCGGGGCTCGGGCTCGGACAGCCGCTCCAGCAGCCTCCGTTGGATGCTCGGCGACAGTCCCGCGTCTCCGGACAGCACGCTCTCCACGGCCCGGACGATCTCGTCGCCGCCCGCATCCTTCGTGAGGTAGCCACGCGCCCCTGCCCGCAGGGCGGGGAACAGCGACTCGTCGTCCGCGTACGTCGTGAGGATCACGACCTGTGTCCCGGGATGCTCCGACCGGATCCGCCGGGTGGCCTCGACACCGTCGCAGCGGGGCATGCGCAGATCCATCAGGACGACGTCCGGTGCGAGTTCGGCGACGAGCTTCACCGCCTCGTCCCCGTCGCCGGCCGACCCGACGACCTCGATCCCGGGCAGCAGCCCCAGCAGCATCACGATGCCCTCCCGGACGACGGTCTGGTCGTCCGCCACCACGACCCGCGCGGGCTTCTTCTCGGCCTCCTCCGTCATACCGGCACCTTCAACGTCACCGCGAACCCCTCCTCGTGCGGCCCTGCCTCCAGCGAACCGCCCAGCAGCTCGGCACGCTCCCGCATGCCCAGGAGACCGTACCCGCCTCCGGACCCGGTGAGCTCACCGGGCGGGCCGCCCGAGTCCCTCACGTCGAGCGTCACTTGGTGCTCGCTGTAGTCCAGTCGTACGCGGACTTTGGCGCCCGGCGCGTGCTTGCGGACGTTGGTCAGGGCCTCCTGGGCGACCCGGCGCACGGCCTGCGACGCCTCGGCCGGCAGTGGCCTGCGTTCACCCGTGACGGTGACCTCGGCGCCGTCGTTCGCCCGCACGAGCTCGCTCAGGAAGTCCTCCAGCGGGGTCAGCTCGCCGCACAGCGCGGACAACGCCTGCCGGGTCTCGGCGAGACCGTCGTGAGCCATCCCCCGCGCTGCCACCACCCGTTCGAGGATCTGCTCCCGGTCGGCGCCCCGCTCGATGAGCAGCCGGGCCGCCTCCAGGTGCACGAGCTGCGCCGAGAGGCTGTGTGCCAGCACGTCATGGATCTCCCGCGCGATCCGGGCCCGCTCCGCCAGCGCCGCCGACTCCGCCTCCGCCACCCGCGCGGCCCGCTCCTGGGCGAGCAGCCGCTGGGCGTTGCCCCGGGCCTCGGCGTCGAGCCGCAGAACGTAGCCGGCGAGAGCGAGCCCCACCGTCGTGGCCACCGTGGTCAGCCACGCGTCGTCGGTGACCGCGGCGTACGACGCGAGGGCGATCGAGGTCACGGGCAGCGCGGCCGCGAGGGGCAGCCGCTCCAGCGCGCCGATGGCACAGCCGCACCAGATGACGAGGGCCGGAACCCGGAAGCCGACGGTCTGAGCCACCACCGCGAGCGTCAGAAGCACGATGATGAGCGCAAGGGACGGCCAGAGCCGGTGCGCGAGGGTGGTGCGGAAGAAGGCCCAGGAGACGAGTGCGGCCACGATGACGCCCGCCGCGCCTCCGACCGCGCCCCATCCGTGGACGTTTCCGCTGCTGAATGCCCCCCACAGCAGCATGCCCAGCACCAGCGTCCTGGCGGCCCAGGCGAGCATCCGCCGGGGCCGCGAGATCCCTGCGCGTCCGAGCGCCTCGCGGGAGGGCCAGCGCGTCCAGGCGTTCTCCGTCACACACGCTCCTTCCACGCGGGCCGAGGCATGTCGTCACCGTACGTCGTGGTCCGGGTGGCCGAGGTGAGGGACTGCGTCCGCCAGACCAGGATTCCCGAGCGGACCAGCAGGGTGCCTGCGAGGGCGAGGAGCAGGGCGGAGCTGTCCTGGTGCACGCCCAGCAACGCGCCGAGCGCGAAGAGGCCGACGCGCAGGGCGATGCCGCCGATCCAGACGGTCACGCTGGCCTTGGTGCTCTTGGTCCACACCGTGCCGTCCGCCTCCACCCAGATGCGGGTGGTCCACGCCCAGCCCGCGCCGGTGCCGAGGCCGATGACCAGTTCGGCGGCGAGCAGCAGGACGGACTCGGTGCGGTGGTGGGCGTCGACTATGCCGGGCTCGCGGAGCGCGACGACCGCCAGGATCGCGGGCAGGAGCCACCAGCGCCGGTCGGCGTCGAGCCGGCGGGCGCGGAACTGCCGCGAGATCACCAGGGCGGCGACGATCACGATCACCAGCGCGTTGACGAGCCCGGACATCAGAGCCTCCGTGAGCGGGAAGGGGATGCCGACGGCGGGTGCCGCCGACGCCTTCGACGCTACGGAAAGTCGCAGGTCAGCAGATCGGCGCCGAGGTGGATCGTGGGTGGATCCCGGAACACGGCCGTTCTCCACCCGCGGGTGGAGAAACGCCTTGTGACTCCCGGCGACGCGTGCAGGCGCAGACGGTGACACGCACGGCCGCCCGGGGCGACGGGCCGGGCGTCGAGGCAGCGCCGGGCGTCGAGGCAGCAGAGGGCACCGAGACGCCCACAGCGACGCCCATGGACCCGACGATGCCACGGCCCCCGCCGCCTGCGACGCGCGCCGGCGGACCCCGTCGGTCACGCGCCCGCCGTCGGGGCACCCAACGTCGTAGGGCCAGGCGCCCAGCAGCCCGGCGGGCGACCCCGCCCCCGCCCCGCGTCCGGGCCCAGCGGTCGGCCCCGGCCCATGTCGGGCCCCAGCCCCAGCCCCGGCTCCAGCCCGACCCGACGCCCCGGCTCAGGCAGAGCATTGCGGTTACGCGTCGATGCGGGAGCGGTCCAGCGTCGCCGCCGAGCTCGCGATGAACTCCTTGCGGGGAGCCACGTCGTTGCCCATCAGCAGGTCGAAGACCTGTTCGGCGGCCTCCAGGTCGGAGAGGTTGATCCGGCGCAGGGTGCGGTGGCGCGGGTCCATGGTGGTCTCGGCCAGCTGGTCGGCGTCCATCTCGCCGAGACCCTTGTACCGCTGGATCGAGTCCTTGTACCGGATGCCCTTGCTCTGGAACTCCAGCAGCTTGTCGCGCAGTTCGCGGTCCGAGTACGTGTAGACGTACTTGTCCTGGCCCTTCTTCGGCTGGATCAGCTCGATCCGGTGCAGCGGCGGCACGGCGGCGAACACCCGGCCCGCCTCGACCATGGGCCGCATGTAGCGGTGGAACAGCGTCAGGAGCAGGGTGCGGATGTGGGAGCCGTCCACATCGGCGTCGGTCATCATGATGATCTTGCCGTAGCGCGCCGCGTCGAGGTCGAAGGTCCGGCCGGACCCGGCTCCTATGACCTGGATGATCGCGCCGCACTCGGCGTTCTTCAGCATGTCCGTGACGGATGACTTCTGGACGTTGAGGATCTTGCCGCGGATCGGCAGCAGCGCCTGGAACTCGGAGTTCCGGGCGAGCTTCGCCGTACCGAGCGCGGAGTCGCCCTCGACGATGAACAGCTCGCTGCGGTCGACGTCGTCGCTGCGGCAGTCGGCGAGCTTGGCGGGCAGCGAAGAGGACTCCAGGGCCGTCTTGCGGCGCTGCGCGTCCTTGTGCTGGCGCGCGGCGATGCGCGTCCGGGCGGCGGCGACGGCCTTCTCCAGGACCACGCGGGCCTGCTGGGCGGCGTCACGCTTGGTGGAGGTCAGGAACGCCTTGAGTTCCTTGGAGACCACGTTGTTCACGATGCGGCGGGCCGCCGACGTGCCGAGGACCTCCTTGGTCTGGCCCTCGAACTGCGGCTCGGCGAGGCGGACCGTGACGACCGCGGTGAGGCCCTCCAGGGCGTCGTCCTTGACTATGTCGTCCTCGGCGACGCGCAGCAGCTTCTTGGCGCGCAGCACCTCGTTCATCGTCTTGGTGACGGCCTGCTCGAAGCCGGCGACGTGGGTGCCGCCCTTGGGGGTGGCGATGATGTTGACGAAGGACCTGACCGTCGTGTCATAGCCAGTCCCCCAGCGCAGCGCGACGTCCACGCCGAGCTCGCGGGTGACCTCGGTGGGCGTCATCTGGCCGTGGTCGTCGAGGACCGGGACCGTCTCCTTGAAGGTGCCCTGTCCGGTGAAGCGCAGGATGTCGCAGACCGGCTTGTCGCTCGCCAGGTACTCGCAGAACTCGCTGATGCCGCCGTCGAAACGGAAGGACTCCTCGCCCTTGCTGCCACCCTCGCCGAGGCCGTACTCGTCACGGACGACGATGGTCAGCCCGGGCACCAGGAACGCCGTCTGGCGGGCGCGCTGGTGCAGGGTCTCCAGGGAGAGCTTGGCGTCCTTGAGGAAGATCTGGCGGTCGGCCCAGTACCGCACGCGCGTGCCGGTGCGGGTCTTGGGGATCTTCTTGGTCTTGCGCAGGCCGCCCTTGGCCTCGAACTTGGCGTCCGGGCCGGCCCCGGCGAACACGCCGGGCACGCCGCGCCGGAAGCTGATGGCGTGGGTGTGACCGGCCCGGTCCACCTCGACGTCCAGGCGGGCGGACAGGGCGTTGACCACGGAGGCGCCGACGCCGTGCAGGCCGCCGGAGGCCGCGTACGAGCCGCCGCCGAACTTCCCGCCCGCGTGCAGCTTGGTCATGACGACCTCGACGCCGGACAGGCCGGTCTTGGGCTCGACGTCGACGGGGATGCCGCGGCCGTTGTCCCGCACCTCCACGGAGCCGTCGTCGTGAAGGATCACCTCGATGTAGTCGCAGTAGCCGCCGAGGGCCTCGTCCACGGAGTTGTCGATGATCTCCCACAGGCAGTGCATCAGACCGCGGCTGTCGGTCGAGCCGATGTACATGCCCGGGCGCTTGCGCACGGCCTCGAGGCCCTCGAGGACGAGCAGGTGCCGCGCGGTGTAGTTGGAACCATCCCGGTCTGCTCCTGCCAGCAGCGCTGTGGACGGCACGGACGTCTCGGCGGTCACGCGGTTCGCTCCTCGCTGAATTTCAGTGGGGCCCTATGGAGTGAGGGCGCGGCTTCGGTAGCCGCTCAGAGGGTACCGAGGCCTGGTAGAGCCCTTGTAATGCAACCCTCGGCAGGGACCTAGACTAGTAGAGAGTCGCATGGATGTTCGATCCCTCGTTGGAGTGAAGCGGATATCACGTTCCCTTCGAGGCATGAACCATTTAGGCTCCGGGCACGTCCTCATGAACAACCGGCAACCCGGCCGGGAGGACCGACCATGACCGACAGCGCGAACCCGTAAGACACACAGACACGCAATACGGCACATTCGCCGCCAAACCGGCAGCAGACAGCCGCCCCGAAGAGATTTTTTCGAGGAGAAGCCGCGAGCGGGAACGTTTGGGGCTGGTTGGATGTTGACCCTGGTACGACAGCTCGTCGAGCTAGAGAAGAGGCGACGTGACTACTGTTCTGACCCCCGCGAGCCCGCTGACGGCCGCTGATCGCTGCGACCGCTGCGGCGCCCAGGCGTACCTGCGCGTCGTCCTGCTGAGCGGCGGAGAACTGCTCTTCTGCGCCCACCACGGTCGCAAGTTCGAGCCGGAACTCAAGAAGATCGCCGCTGAGATACAGGACGAGACGGAGCGCCTGACGTCCGTTCCGGACCCGTCCGCCGAAGAGCGCTGACAGCCTCGCACGACGAGCCAGGCACCGGCACAGGCCGGCGAACGGGCGGCCGCTCCTGACACGCAGGAGCGGCCGCCCGTCCTCGTGACCGGCGACCCCGGTCAGGCTCCGTCAGACGCCCGGCGCGCGCCTGTAGCGACGCCGGCCAGGCTCAGTGTCCGAACGGCATCGGACACGCGCGTGTAGACCCCCGGGCTCCCCACCCGTCCACAGCCGCTCCCCCACGACACCAGGCCGATCAGACGCCCCTGCGCCACCAGCGGCCCCCCGCTGTCTCCCTGGCAGGCGTCCCGGCCCCCCTTGCTCTCCCCCGCGCACAGCATGGTCCCGGGCAGGTAGGTGCCGTCGATGCTGCCGCGATACGCCCGTTCACACTGCGCGTCGGGCAGGACGTGGACGCGTGCGGCGTGCAGGCTGTGCGCGTAGGCGGCACTGCCGGTGGTGTCCCCCCAGCCGTAGACCACGGCGCTCGTTCCCGGTGCGTACGTCGGGTCACCCGCGCCTGCCATCGCGATGACCGCGCTCTGGGGCAGCGGCTCGGCGAGGGTCAGCACGGCGAAGTCGCCGGCGTTGCTGGCACCGTCATAGCGCGGATTGACCCAGGTGCCACGTACGGGGATCTCCATGCCCTGACCCGAGAGCAGATCCGTACGGCCCGTGATGACCTTCAGGTCGCGCGTCGGCGGCGCGCCCACAACCTTCTTCGCCACGCAGTGGGCCGCGGTGAGCACGGTGGTCCGACCGATGGCCACACCTCCGCAGAACTGCCCCGCGCGCGTACCCCCGAACCGGTCACGGCTGGAGAGCGCCACGATCCATGGACTTTCCGACACTTCGACGGGGAAACCGCCGACCACAACGCTGTCGGCGGCAACAGGGGCGGCGGTCACCAGGGGTATCGCCGCCCCCGCGGCCGCCAGCACCAGAGGCCGGGCCAGTGCCCGGGCAAGACGACGTCGCATGCAAGCTCCTCACTCTGGGGTGGTAATGGGACACCCAGAGTCATGCAGAGCGGCGCGGCCCGCAGCACGAAGGCACGGTCCCCGTCGGGGGATGCTGTTGGTTAATTCGGGCCCGATTGCTTCGTCCCGCGGCTATGCGGCGGGGCGAAGTGCTGTCAGGTGGCTGGTTCTGGTGCGGGCGCGGGGGGTGTCGGTGAGCCAGGCGTCGATGCGGAGGAGGTTTAGGGCGGCGCCGGTGAGCTGATGCTGGAGGCTGGTCTTGGGCAGGCCGCGGTAGCGGGATCTGCGCAGGTCGCAGGCTTGAACAGCTTGAGAGATGGTGCCTTCAACCCCGGCGCGGATGGTGTAGCGGGCCTTCCACTCGTCGGTGGCCTGGAGGGATCGGGCCTGCTGGAGAGCCTGGTCGCGGGGCCGCAGATTGAGCTCGCGGCGCTTGCCGTTGGGCGAGTTGATGCACCCGGCCCGGTCCGGGCATGGGCGGCAGGCGGTCAGAGGGAACCGGATACGGATCATGGGCAGGTCTTCCTCGGAGCGTGCGACGCGCCAGGCGGTTGTCGTCCTGCCGTTCGGGCAGGTGGCCTGCCGGTTGTCCCAATCGATGACGAAGGCGTCCTGCCCGAATGCCGCATCGCCGCGGGTGTGTGGAACGGTCACTGCCTTCAGCGGCCCGTGCAGGGCAACGTCGTGGTCACGCTGGGCGGCGGCGAGCGCGCAGACGTTGGCATACCCGGTATCGACCCAGTGCTCCTCGGGCAGAAGGTCCCGCCGGGCGAGTTCGGCGTGGACGGCCACAGCCATCCGGTCGTCCGAGACACTGGCGGCGGTAGTGACCACGCTCGTGATCAGGTGCGGGGTGTTTGTGCCGCACGTCTCGGTGAGGTGGACCTTGCAGCCGTCCCAGTTCAGTTCGCGTTTGGCACCGGTGCGAGCATCCAGGTCATAGGGGGTCACCAGGCGCCTCGCGCCCGGCGGCCGGTCTTTTGGGCCCCGGCGGGCCACCTCCCCGTCGACCAGGTGGAAGTGCTGGACCCACACCTGCTGCAGCGCCTCGACCTCCGGCAGCTCCCGCAGGCCCGTCGGCGCGTCCTGTGCCCACACCTGCCGCAGCAGGTACACGTCCCCGCCGATCCGCAGATATGTCTGCTCGCGCTGGGCGCGGGCCTTGGGGAAGCGGGATTCCTCCGCCCTGGTGGCGTAGTGCTTGAACCAGTCGGGCAGAGCGTGCTCGTCCAGCCAGCCGGGCTCGGTGCGGGCCACCGCGTTCAGTGCCGCGCGCAAGGTCTCCGCGACCAGTTCCAGCTGGTTCAGTTCACGCACTGCGCAGAGCACATGCGTGGAATCGGTCCGCGCGCTGCCCCGGGCGGTGACCAGCCCTTTCTTGCGGGCCGCAGCCAGAACCTCGTCCAGGATCTCCCGACCGCCCTCCGCGCCGACCAGGCGGTCCCGGAACTCCGAGAGCATGGAGAAGTCGAAGCCCGCATCCGTCAGCTCCAGGCCCAGCGCGTACTTCCAGTCGATGCGGGCCCGGACCGCCTCCGCGGCCTGCCGATCGGTCAGGCCCTCGACGAACTGCAACACCAGCACCATCGCGAGCCAGCCCGGCGACCAGGCAGGCTTGCCCCGAGCCGGGAACAGCTCCGCGAACTCCTCGTCCGTGAACAACGGCCCCAGCTCATCCCGGACCCGGATCGCCAGGCTCCCCTTCGGGAACGCGGCCCGCGCCACCCGCGCCGTCTCCGCCGGGATCTCCCCCGACCCCATCGGCTGCAACGACACCCGCACCCACCCCATACGACAACGTCGGCCTTCAAGACCACAACCAGGTCCTGAAGGCCGACGTCACGCCCAGGCCCGAATCAACCAACAGCATCCCGTCGCGGGATCCGGGCCATCGATGTCGTACGACGCTGACCTAGTCGAGGTAGTCGCGCAGCACCTGGGAACGCGACGGGTGGCGCAGCTTCGACATGGTCTTGGACTCGATCTGGCGGATGCGCTCACGCGTGACGCCGTACACCTTGCCGATCTCGTCGAGGGTCTTCGGCTGACCGTCGGTGAGACCGAAACGCATGGAGACGACGCCCGCCTCACGCTCGGACAGGGTGTCGAGAACGGAGTGCAGCTGCTCCTGCAGCAGCGTGAAGCTGACCGCGTCGGCCGGAACGACCGCCTCGGAGTCCTCGATGAGGTCACCGAACTCGCTGTCCCCGTCCTCACCGAGCGGGGTGTGCAGGGAGATGGGCTCGCGGCCGTACTTCTGGACCTCGATGACTTTCTCCGGGGTCATGTCGAGTTCCTTGGCCAGCTCCTCCGGGGTGGGCTCGCGGCCCAAATCCTGGAGCATCTGGCGCTGCACGCGCGCGAGCTTGTTGATGACCTCGACCATGTGCACCGGGATACGGATGGTGCGGGCTTGGTCGGCCATCGCGCGGGTGATCGCCTGACGGATCCACCAGGTGGCGTACGTGGAGAACTTGTAGCCCTTGGTGTAGTCGAACTTCTCCACCGCGCGGATCAGACCGAGGTTGCCCTCCTGGATGAGGTCCAGGAAGAGCATGCCGCGGCCGGTGTAGCGCTTGGCCAGGGAGACCACCAGACGGAGGTTGGCCTCCAGGAGGTGGTTCTTGGCGCGGCGGCCGTCCTCGGCGATGATCTCCAGCTCACGCTTGAGCTTGGGGGCGAGCTTGTCGGAGTTCGCCAGCTTGTCCTCGGCGAAGAGGCCCGCCTCGATGCGCTTGGCCAGCTCGACCTCCTGCTCGGCGTTGAGCAGGGGGACCTTGCCGATCTGCTTGAGGTAGTCCTTGACCGGGTCGGCGGTGGCGCCGGCCGCGGCGACCTGCTGGGCGGGGGCGTCGTCCTCGTCCTCGTCAGAGAGCACGAAACCGGCACTCTCGGCGCCCTCGGGCTCCTCAGCGCCCTTGACGTCCTCGATCACCTCGTCGTCGAGCAGCTCGACGTCGTCCTTCTTGGCGGCGGTGGTCTTCTTGGCCGCCGTCTTCTTGGTGGCGGCGGTGGTCTTCTTCGCCGCAGCCTTCTTGGCGGCGGTGGTCTTCTTGGCAGCGGCCTTCTTGGCGGGTGCGTCATCCTCGACGGGCGTGTCGACGGCGGGCGCCGCCGACGTGGCGGTGGCGGTGGCCTTCCTGCTGGTCACCGTCTTCGCTGCGACCGTCTTGGTGGCGGTGCGCTTGGCCGGACTCTTCGCTGCGACGCTCTTTCGGGTGCGCTTGGGCTCCGCGGCACTGACCATCAGCGTCACACCCTCTTCCTCGAGGATCTGGTTGAGGCTGCGCAGTACGTTCTTCCACTGAGTGGCCGGAATCTGGTCAGCTTCGAAGGCCCGACGCACATCGTCGCCGGCGATCTGCCCCTCAGCCTTTCCCCGCTCAATGAGCGCCATGACAGAGACGGACTCGGCGATCTCCGGCGGGAGCGTACGGGATGTGCTGGCCGACACGAACAACCTCTCGGAACGTTGGAAAACGGCTTCCGGCCCCGTCCACAGTGGACAGGAGCCGACCACCGGCCTGGGGATGGGCCGACGGCGCGGGCGGATGCCGGGAAGATGCACAGCGCCGTGAACGGCGTCCGTATTCCCTCCGCGGCTGTCACCTCTTAGGTCATCGCGCTGTCTCCACGAGCGTTACGCCCAATCTGCGTGGCCCGAGTCACACCACGTAAGCACTCAAAACGGTCAGCCAGGGACAGATGAGATCAGCTGTGCCGCCCACAGGGCCCCTACCGGCGGCTCATCCGCTCATCACGCGCGGACCCCGCCGGGTTCGCGGGGGATCCGGCGGGGTCCTGCGGGAGGCGGTTCGCCGGCCGGGTGGGGCCGCGAGAGGACGGCAGGGCCCGGCCGCCGTCCGCGCACGGGTCAGTGCTCGCGCGGCGCGGGCACCACCCGCTCCACCTCGGGGTGGACCGTGAGCAGTTGGCGCATGGCTCCCTCGGCCGCCGCGCCGTCGCCCGCCGCGAGCGCGTCGACGATCCGGGCGTGCTGCGTCAGGGAGGTCTCGTTCGGCCGGTCGCAGCCCGTGACGGGGCCGCCGGAGACCTGGAGAGCGGCCGAGACGATCCCGGAGAGGTGCTCCAGCATGCGGTTGCCCGCGATCTGGATGAGCAGCGTGTGGAACTCGGCGTCCGCGCGGGAGAAGGTGAGCGCGTCGCCCTGCCCCAGCGCGTGACCCATGATCTCGACCATGTCGGAGAGGCGCTGCTGGACGTCCTCGCGCCCGTGTCCGGCGGCGAGACGCGCGGCGAGCGGCTCGATCGTCCAGCGCAGCTCGCTCAGCTCGCGGCGCTGGTCGTCGCGCTGCGGCCCGAAGGCCCGCCACTCGATGATGTCCGGGTCCAGGAGGTTCCAGTCGCTGACCGGGCGCACGCGCGTGCCGACGTTCGGGCGGGCGCTGACCAGGCCCTTGGCCTCCAGGACGCGGAGCGACTCGCGGACGACGGTACGGGAGACCTCGAAGCGCTGGCCGATCTCCTCGGGCACCAGCGGGCGGTCGGCGCCCAGGTCCCCGGAAACGATCATCTGACCCAGCTGCTGGACGAGTTGGCCGTGCAGTCCGCGGCCGCGGCTGCCCGCGGCGCGCCGGCCCACACGGCCCAGCTCCGGGTCCGGGCCCTCCCAGGAGGGGCTTCCGACGCGGTCGGGGACAGGCGCCTCGGCGTAGGGGTAGCGGTCGAGTCCGCCCGGGCCGACGAGACCGGAGTCTGTGGGGCGGGCGGCGTTCATCATGGTGTGCGCAAGGGTACTCACGGATCCTTTGTCGGCGTCGCCTCCAACTCCCTTGAGGTCTTTGGTGAAAAGCACACGAAAGGGTGATCGCTCACTTCGTCGCAATTGACGCCTTATCGGAAAGAAATGGGCTTTCCCCGGGGGAGTTGCGCACAGAGCGCGACCGAAAGAGCGCGAACGGCTGCCATCACGCTCTGCTCCGCAGGGTCGTCAACAGATAGCCACACAGCAGCGCGGTCAGCGACAACGTCAGTGCACCGCCCACGGGTTGGGCGATCAGACGTGCCGCGGCGCTGAGGTAGCGATCTCCTCCGAAGGGCCACTGCAGCAGGAACACACGGTGCAACCGCGCGGGAAGACCGGCCGCGGCCCGCGCGGCCACCCCGTCCAGGGCCTTCTCCACGAGGGGTACGACGAGGAGCGGCACGCCAACCACGGCCGCGAGCCCGGCCGTGGTGGACCGGAACAGACCTGCGGCCAGCACGCCCGCCCAGGCACACCCGACCACGAGACCGATCCAACTCGCGCCCAGCGAGAGCCAGTCGCCGGAAACCTTCGTGAGCTCTCGTCCGTAGACGACATAGAGCACTTCGGCGTCGCAGCCCACCGTGAGGAAGGCCAGCATCAGCGCGGTGGCGGCGGCGACGAGGAGCTTCGCGGCGAGCAGCCCCAGCCGGCGGGGCACGGTGCCGCGGTCCGCCGCCAGCGCGGGGTGGCGGAACTCGTCGCCGAAGGCGAGCGCGCCGAGCAGCCCGGCGCCGAGCGCCGCAGGCGGCAGGGGCAGCTGCTGCGGCCATGCGGCCAGCAGCCGCGCCTGCGGGGTGTGGCCGATCCGGCCCAGGACCAGGGCCATGAGCGCAGAGGCGACGAGGACGGCGGCACCGGTGACGAAGCCCGTGCTGATGCCGGCGGCACGGCGCAACTCGTAACGGAGGGGGCGGAGAGGGCTGGGGCCCGGGCGGACGGAGATGGGAGGGGGGATGGGGGACGAAGCGTCGAGCGCGACGGCCTCGGCCGGGCGTGGGGTCGGGATCGAGGGCTGCGGGGTCCCGGCGATGGGCGCGCCCGGGCCGTCTGCACGGGCCGGCGCGTCCGGGGACTGCGCCGTGACCGGTGTGCCCTCAGGGCGGGTGGTGGATGGATGCTCGGGACGGGCCGTGGCGGAAGCACCCTTGGCGCGGGCTGTAACGGGTGCGCTGTCGGCGCGCGCCGAAAGGGGTGTTCCGTCGGAACCCGGGGTGACTGATGCGCCCTCAGGGGGCGCGGTGAGGGATGAGCGCTCGGGGTATGTGGTGACCGACGCACCTCCGGGACGACTCGTGATCGACGTGCCCTCGGGGCCCACGGATGCACCTTCGGGACCGCTGGTGACCGATGAGCTCTCGGGACCTCTCATGGCCGATGCGCTTGCGGGACCGGTCGTGACCGATGCCCTCTCAGGAGCTGCAGTGAACGGTTTGCTCTCGGCTCCTTTGGTGACTGTGGTGCTTTCGGGGCCGGTGGTGACGGACGGGCGCTCGGGACCAGTGGTGACGCACGGACGTTCGGGACCCGTAGTCACGGACGGACGCTCGGGACCAGTGGCCACGGACGAGCCTTTGGGACCGGTGGTGACGGACAGACGCTCGGGACCGGTGGTGACGGACAGACGCTCGGGACCGGTGGTGACGGACGGGCCTTTGGGACCAGTGGTGACGGACAGACGCTCGGGACCGGTGGTGACGGACAGACGCTCGGGACCGGTGGTGACGGACGGGCCTTTGGGACCAGTGGTGACGGATGGAAGTTCGGGACCGGTGGTGACGGACGGAAGTTCGGGACCGGTGGTGACGGACGGACGCTCGGGACCCGAGGTGACGGACGAGCCTTTGGGACCAGCGGTGACGGACGGACGCTCGTGACCGGTGGTCACGGACGGACGCTCGGGACCCGAGGTGACGGGCGGACGCTCGGGACCAGTGGCCACGGACGGACGCTCGGGACCAGTGGCCACGGACGGACGCTCGGGACCCGAGGTGACGGGCGGACGCTCGGGACCAGTGGCCACGGACGGACGCTCGGGACCAGTGGCCACGGACGGACGCTC
>NZ_JBEXHW010000031.1:75059-87705 GCF_040608235.1 Streptomyces sp. NPDC005202
CCCGAGGTGACGGACGAGCCTTTGGGACCAGCGGTGACGGATGGGCTTTCGGGACCGGTGGGGCCGGATGCATCCTCAGGACACATGGCGACAGATGTGTCCGACTCGCGCGCGGTGTTGTCGGTGGTGGTTGTCGCAGGCTCGGGCAGTGCCGCGCCATGCGGCATTCCGTCGCCGGAGGGGTGAGCGTCGCCGAACCGGCGGTTTCCGGCGGGCTCTCGCTGTCCGGCGAGCGGCGTGTCGGCGGGCGCCTGCCGCTTCTCGGCGGCCGACGACGCCGCCGAGGATTGGGGCTCCCCCGCGGTCTGTGTCGCGCCCGACGGCGTCGATCCGGCGCCGGGCCCCATGTCCCCGACTTCATCGGCGAGTTGGTGGACGAGGATGCCGTGACGGAATGCGGCTTCACCGACATCGGCGCATGTACTGCCGTACACGGACAGACGGTTGCCGTCCTCCCGTACGACTTCGACGGAGCGGTGCGCGGTACGGGCCTCCTTGGTGAGCAGCGCCGCGAGGCGGGCGGCGTGCGGGCTGCGGACGGCGACACGGGGGCGCAGCCGGGTGCGGGCGAAGTCCGCGGCCTCCTGGTCGGCGACGAGCCTGCCCTGCTCGAGCGTGACGACGTGGTCGGCCGTGCGCGCCGCCTCCTTGGGGTCGGCCGTGGTGAACAGGACCGTGCCGCCCTGGGTCGCGTGGGCCCGCAGCATGCCGTGCAGCCAACGGCTTTCCCGGGTGGAGAGTCCGTCGGCCGGGTTGTCGAGCACCAGCGTGTGCGGATCGGACAGCAGCATGCAGGCCAGGCCCAGACGGCGGTCGATGCCGCGCGACAGGGTGCCCAGGCGCTCGTCGCGCAGGCTGACGAGGCCGACGACCTCGAGGACTTCGTCGGCGCGCCGGGCCGGGACGCCCGCCGCGGCGCACAGCATGCGCATGTGGCCGCGGACCGTGCGGGAGGGATGTCCGGGGACGTCGCCCAGCAGGACGCCGACCTCGCGCGACGGGTGGGCGATGCGGTGCAGGGGGCGGCCCCTGAAGTAGGTGATGCCGCGGCCCTGTTGGAGTTCGAGCATGAGTCGGAGCATCGCCGTCTTGCCCGCGCCCGACGTTCCGAGGATTGCGGTGACACGCCCCTCGTGCGCTTCGAAGGAGACATCGTCGACGGCAGGCGGAAGGTCCTTGCGGTGGTCGCTGGTCAGTCCGAAGGCCTGGATCACCCGCAGCAAGATAGCGCGTTATGTCCGTTTTTTTCGGGTATCGCGACACCCTTTCGGTAATTGTTGACGCCACCAATCGGTCCCTTGTTCGCCGCTCGCAAGAAAGATCGGTTCGCGGGGCGGCTGCTCCGGGGCCCGCTCGCCTCCTTGCCGAGTGCTCGCTGTCAGACCTCGGGGCGCAGCATCGGCGGGTTGAGCAGGGTGGCACCGCCGGCGCGGAAGAGCTGGGCCGGCCGGCCGCCCTGGCGGGTGGTCGTGCCCCCGGTCGGCACCAGGAAGCCCGGGGTGCCCGTCACCTTGCGGTGAAAGTTGCGCGGGTCGAGGGCCACGCCCCACACCGCCTCGTAGACGCGCCGCAACTCGCCGACTGTGAACTCGGGCGGGCAGAACGCGGTCGCCAGCGACGAGTACTCGATCTTGGAGCGGGCGCGCTCCACCCCGTCCGCCAGGATCTGGGCGTGGTCGAACGCGAGCGGCGCCAACGGCTCGCCGTCGCGGCCGTATCCGCCCTGCTGCAGCAGCTCCTCGACGGGCGCCCAGCGCGCGTTGCTGGCGTCGCCGCCCGCCCGCGGTGCGGGCAGGTCGGGAGCGAGGGCGAGGTGGGCGACGCTGACCACGCGCATCCGGGGGTCGCGCTTGGGGTCGCCGTAGGTCGCGAGCTGCTCCAGGTGGGCGCCGTTGTCCTGGGCGGGGGCGGACGGATCGTGGGCGCGCAGTCCGGTCTCCTCTGCCAGCTCGCGCGCCGCGGCCTGCGCCAGGTCCTCGTCGGCCCGTACAAAGCCGCCGGGGAGCGCCCAGCGCCCCTGGAAGGGGGGCTCGCCCCTGCGCACCGCCAGCGCGCACAGGGCATGGCGGCGCACGGTCAGCACGACCAGGTCCACGGTGACGGCGAAGGGTGGAAAGGCTGACGGGTCGTAGGGCATGCGGCGATCATAGTCGTCTGCCTGACGATAAACACTCCCTTCCTCGGTCGCATCGATGGCTGATCCACTTCGGTCCGCCACGGGTGTCACGGTGCGCTTCTGCCGTTCTCCGGTGCCGCGTCATACGAGGTCACACTCCCAGTTGCAATCCGTCGGCCGCTTCCTCGACGAGGGCGAGTCCGAGCCTGCTGACCCTCACCGAGAAGGGGGAGCCGGCGACCCGCAGCCCCGTGAGACCGACTTCGCCGAGCGGCGCGCTGCGCACGGGGCGGAGCGTGACCGTCCCGGCCGGGGCATCGGGGCGGATTCCCGCGAGGGTGGTCAGCAGCAGGACCCCGGCCGCCGCCGCCGTGGCCGAGGGGCGGCAGGCCGCGGGATGGGGAACGGGGGCACTGCCGTCGGTGCGCTGCTCCCCGGCATACATCTCGGGCAGCCGGTGTCCGAAGGCCTCGGCCGCCGCCAGGACGCCTCCCAGCAGCGAACCGGCCTCCTTCTCGTAGCCTGCGGCGGCCAGGCCGGCGACAGCGACGGCCGTCTCCTGGACCCGTACGGCGCCGGCGCGGTGGCCGAACGGGTTGTACCCCGCCTCCTTCGCGGCGAGCCCGCGCAGCCCCCAGCCCGAGTCCATGGCTGTGCCTCCGAGCAGCCGGGCGAGCTGTTCGGTCTGCACCTTGTCCAGCAGTCCGGGCGCCTGTTCGCCCCCGCCCAGCAGGCCGGTGTCGAGGAGGTGGACGGCGGCGGCGCCCAGGTGGGGCAGGAGGCGTCCGTCCGGGGCACGGGCGACGGCCGGCCTGCCGCCGCCGCGGTCCTCGACCCAGAAGTCCTCCCGGAACGCCGTTCGCAGCTCCTGCGCCCAGTGGCGCAGCTCGGCGGCGCCCGGTCGGCCGAACGCGTCGAGCAGATCGGCGCCGAGCAGTGCCGCACGGTGGGCGTGGGCCTGCGTCTCGCAGCGGGCGGGACCGCCGGGCAGCGGGGCGCACAGGTACGTGCCGTCGCCCACGGCCGTCCGCAGCCAGGTCAGACAGCGCTCGGCCGACGGCAGCAGTTCCTCCGTCTCGTGCTCGGGAAGTCCCCAGCGGCGGGCCTCCGCGAGCAGCGCGGGGAAGAGCAGGGTGGCCTCCGTGCCGGTGCAGTCGGGCGGAAGGTGTGGGCCGGCGTCCCGCCGGGGCCCGGGGATCAGGCCGGACCGGGCTCCGGGGACCGTGAGTTGGGTGCGGGCGAGGGTGCGCAGCGTGCCTGCCGCGAGCCGGGTGCCGAGGGGCAGCGCCATCCGGGCCGCGGCGAGCGCTTCGGCAGGGGCCAGGCCGCAGCGCCAGGGCGCCCCTGCCGCGAGGTGCAGGTCGGCGGGATGCGTCGGATCGCGCAGCAGCAGCGCCCGGAGGTCTTCGATGCCGGTGCGCAGCAGCGCCTGGGCTCCGGGAGCGTCGCCCGTGGCCTGCGCGGTTGCGAAGGGGCTCGTCGCGGCGCGGCCAACGGCCCGGACGGGTCCCGCGCCGTCCTGTCGTACTCGCAGCTCCACGCTCGCCGTGCCGCCCGGGGGCAGTTCGAACTCCCAGCGCAGCAGTCCCGCGGAGGCCAGCGCGTCCGCGGGCGGCGGGTCGGCCGTGACCGACGCGCTTGCGGCGGCGCAGGACCAGCGCAGGCCCGAGTCGCGGACGCTTGCGGGGAGTTCGCCGCCTGCCCGGCCGGACGCGATCGTGGTGAGGTCCGCGAGGTCCGTGCCGAGGGCCACCTCAAGGGGCAGGCGCAGTGGGCGTCGGGCCGCGCTGTGCAGCGTGATCCGTTCCGTGCCGTCCGCGTCGCGCGTGCGTTCCACGACCACGTCCGGGTCCGGGCCCGTGCCCGAGCCTGGGGAAGCACGCAGGGTGCCCACGAAGCGGGCGCGGTCGGCCGCGGTCATCCGGGCCTGGACGGTGAGCGGTTCGCGTCCGGCGACCCGCACCTGGCAGCGGGAGAGCAGGCGCCGACCCGCTCGGTAGAAGCCCTCCAGCCCACGGCCGTTCAGCTGTCCCTGCGCGGTGGAGATCGCCAGCCCGGGGAGGGCGACGCAGATCATGGCGTCATTGGTCGGGGGCAGGTCCACGCAGCGGCGCGGGACCGACCGTGATACCGGCGACCGGGCGTTTCGCGGGGCAGGCGGAGACGAGGGCAGGTGGTTGCCCCTGTCTGCCGCGAGCAGCGGAGGGCTCGTACCTCCCTTCGAGGACGGTACGGGGCTGCCGGAGGCGGCGGGGTCGCCGGCGGCGGAGGGCGGAGTCGGCTGGGGCATGGGGGCTTCCTCTGCGCTCTGTGGGCCTCGGGCGTGTTCGGCGCCTGGCGCGGGCTCCGAAGGGGCAAGGGAGGTGCGGCGGCCCGCCTCGGCCAGGCGTTCCGCCACTCAGGTGAACGGAGCGGGGCTCGTCCGGGTCACGCTCGTGGCCGGGGAAGCCGACCGATTGGCGGCCGGGCGGAGGAAGCGGCCCGCCGATGCGGAGGGGGCGGCATCGAGCGAGTCGGGCGCCCCTTGCCCACTGGTCGTTCACCTGTTCCCCTCGGGGACGTCGCTGCCGGGGTTCTCGCCTGGCCTGCCGACGCCTCGGCGACGTGCAGCGCCCTTCGCCGATGTGCGCGGACGAGTGCGGCCCGCCGACCGGGAAGGGTCCGGGTGCGTACTGTCGGCTCGCGACGCTGCCGGGCGGGTGCCGTCCGGCCGTGGAGTGGCCGGCCCCGGGCCGTCCGCCCGGGTCCGGCGTCGACGACGGGGCTGCGCTTCCGGCACCGATGACGGACAGATCTGGCCGGCGCCGGTCGTATGGTGCGGCGCCGCAGCGTCCACGTCCTCGACGGCCGCGACCTCCCCGTTCTCCCGGGGCTCGGCGTCCCCAGCGTCCCGGGCGTCGGCCCCTCCGGCTTTCGACCGCGCACGTTCCTCGCGCTCCGCGCGCAGGCAGCGACGGACCGATTCGGGGTCCAGGCCCTCGTTGCAGGCCTGGTGCAGGAGACGGGCGAAGAGGTAATCGGGGTCTGCGCCCAGTGCCATGGCCAGGGATTCGCGGGCCTCGAGGTCGTCACCGGTCGACCAGGCGACCCAGCCGGCCAGCGTCAGCGGCGCCGCGGCGTGCTCGCCGTACGGGCCGACGCAGCGGCGTGCCAGGGCCCGCCACAGCCGGAGCGCCGGACCGGCCTCGTCACCCTCCATCCACTCCGCCGCGCGGTCGCGTGTCGTACGGTCCTGCAGGCCGAGGATCAGCGCTGCGGCTTCCTCATGGTGGAGCAGGTCGTCGTCGTGGAGGTCCGCGGGGGCGATGCCGGTGACGAAAGGCGCTTCGGCGTACCGCCACATGACACGCTCGGCGAGCTCCAGGGTCTCCTCGGCCACCGCCGCGCGGCTCGCCTCGTCGAGGATCCTGGGCACCAGGGCCCTGCCGGCGGCGTCCAGGGCGATCTCCTGCTCCAAGGCCGCGGAGGTCTGCCAGGGAAGCAGCCTGGCCCTCAACTCGCGCAGGCTGCCACGCACTTGGATCCCGGCATAGGTCGCCGCGGCGGCCAGCACGGAGGTGCCGGGCAGGCCCATGGGCAGCCCCTCGCCGGGGCAGCATCCTTCGGTCGGGCAGCAGTACGACCAGAAGCGGCCGTCCGAGATGCACAGTGCCTCGATCACGGGGACGTCGAGGCGGCCGCACTCCGTGCGCAGCTTCTGGGCGAGTGGCTCCAACCGCTGCCTGACCTGGAGCCCCGACTCACCCGCGGCCGGCTCCTGGCAGAGGAAGGCGACCATCTGCTCGGGCTTGGCGCCCCTGCGCTCGCTGCCCGTGATCAGGCCGTGGGCCAGCTGCCGGGCAGCAGACGGCCAGTCGTCCTCGCTCGGGGGGATTCCGAGCCTGGCCCGGCCGCCGAACCGGCCGTGTCCGCCCCGGTCGTGCAGGGCGACCAGGACGATACTGTCCTCGGGCCGGTACCCGAGCAGATACGGCAGAGCGTCGGCGAGCTCGGCCGGGGTGCGGAGAGTGACCTGGTGTTCGGGGCCGTGTCCGTCGTACGTGATGTCGCCGTGCCCGGAGGATCCCGTCGTTTCGCTGTGATTCGTCATGCGCCGACGATCTCGCGGAACAGAAAATTCCGCTTTGCCCTGTGGATAACTCCGACCAGGGACACGTCAAGTCCAGCGGGCGGGCGTCACGGCGGGGCCGATGCGGTCCGATCCGGTCCGGCTCGACAGGATGGACGACTCGCTCGGGCGCGGCAGCGCAGCCGGCGCCGACCACACCTCCCGCGCCGCCGTCCCGGCTCGTGTCCCGTTGTCAGTGGCGTCCTGTTGTATGGGACGCATGGAGCACACGAGCAACGCGGACCTCCGGGCGGCGGCCGATGCGGTTCTCGCCCGTCTCGTCGGCGACGGCACGGGCACGGCCCGGCTGCGCGAGGACCAGTGGCGGGCGATCGAGGCACTGGTCGCCGAGCGGCGCCGAGCCCTGGTGGTCCAGCGCACGGGCTGGGGCAAGTCCGCGGTCTACTTCGTGGCGACCTCCCTGCTGCGGGCGCGGGGCAGCGGCCCCACCGTGATCGTCTCCCCGCTGCTCGCGCTGATGCGCAATCAGGTGGAGGCCGCGGCCCGCGCCGGTATGCACGCCCGGACCATCAACTCGTCGAACACCGAGGACTGGGACACCGTCCAGGGCGAGATCGCCGCCGGCGAGGTCGACGTCCTGCTGGTCAGCCCGGAGCGGCTCAACAACCCCGACTTCCGCGACCAGGTCCTGCCCAAGCTCGCCGCCGCGACCGGGCTCCTCGTCGTGGATGAGGCCCACTGCATCTCCGACTGGGGGCACGACTTCCGCCCGGACTACCGGCGACTGCGCACCATGCTCACCGAGCTCCCGCCGGGCGTCCCCGTCCTCGCGACCACCGCCACCGCCAACGCGCGCGTGACCGCCGACGTCGCCGAACAGCTGGGGACCGGCGGCGCCTCGGACGCCCTGGTGCTGCGCGGCCCGCTGGACAGGGAGAGCCTGAGCCTGAGCGTGCTGCGGCTGCCGGACGCCGCGCACCGGATGGCCTGGCTCCCCGACCACCTCGACGATCTTCCCGGGTCCGGGATCGTCTACACGCTCACCGTGGCCGCCGCCGAGGAGGTCACCGCCTTTCTGCGGCACCGCGGGCACGCCGTCGCCTCCTACACGGGCAGGACGGAGAACGCCGACCGGCAGCAGGCCGAGGACGACCTGCTCACGAACAGGGTCAAGGCCCTGGTCGCCACCTCGGCGCTCGGCATGGGCTTCGACAAGCCCGACCTCGGCTTCGTCGTGCACCTCGGCTCGCCCTCCTCCCCCATCGCCTACTACCAGCAGGTGGGCCGCGCCGGGCGCGGTGTCGAGCACGCCGAGGTGCTCCTGCTTCCCGGGAAGGAGGACGAGGCGATCTGGGAGTACTTCGCGTCCCTCGCCTTCCCCTCCGAGGACCTGGTGCGCCGTACCCTCGACGTGCTCGCCCGCGCGGACGGCCCGCTGTCGCTGCCCGCTCTGGAGCCCCTGGTCGAACTGCGCCGTTCCCGTCTGGAGGCCATGCTCAAGGTCCTCGACGTGGACGGGGCGGTCCGGCGGGTCAAGGGCGGCTGGGTCGCGACCGGCCGACCGTGGACGTACGACGCGGAGCGCTACGACTGGGTCGCGCGGCAGCGGAAGACCGAGCAGCAGGCGATGCGCGAGTACGCGGCGACGACGGGCTGCCGGATGGAGTTCCTGCAACGCCAACTGGACGACGAGAGCGCCAAGCCGTGCGGCCGCTGCGACAACTGCGCGGGCGCCCGCTTCACCGCGGACACGTCCACGGCCGCGCTGGACGCCGCGCGCGTGGATCTCGGCAGGGCCGGTGTCGAGGTGGAGCCCCGCCGCATGTGGCCGACGGGGCTCCCGGCGATCGGCGTCGATCTCAAGGGACGTATTCCGGCCGGTGAACAGGCCTCGACCGGGCGGGCGTTGGGACGCCTGTCGGACATCGGCTGGGGCAACCGGCTGCGGCCGATGCTCGCGCCCCACGCGCCCGACGGCCCCGTGCCGGAGGACGTGGCGAGGGCCGTGGTGGGCATGCTCGCCGACTGGGCAAAGGGTCCCGGCGGCTGGGCCACGGAGGCGGCGGACGCGCAGCCGCGCCCGGTCGGCGTCGTCACCGTCGCCTCCCGCACCCGGCCCCGCCTGATCCAGTCCCTGGGCGCGCACATCGCGGAGATCGGCCGGCTGCCGCTGCTGGGCACCGTGGAGTACACCGGGGACGCGCCCCGGGTGTCCCGCAGCAACAGCGCCCAGCGCCTCAAGGCCCTCGACGGGGCCCTGACCGTGCCGCCCGCCCTGGCCTCCGCCCTCGCCGAGACCCCGGGTCCCGTGCTCCTCGTCGACGACTGCACCGAGACCGGCTGGACCCTCGCGGTCGCCGCCCGCCTGCTGAGAAGGTCTGGTGCACAGGGGGTGTTGCCGCTGGTCCTGGCCGTGCGGGGCTGAGGACCGGTGACACCGGGCACCGCTCCGCGCATGCGTCCCCAACTGCCCGCCCGAGCAGGGACACCGCGTAGGGCTCCACGCGCACATGCCCGCCCGAGCAGGGACACCGCGTAGGGCTCCACGCGCACATGCCCGCCCGAGCAGGGACACCGCGCAGGGCTCCACGCGCACATGCCCGCCCGAGCAGGGACACCGCGCAGGGCTCCACGCGCACATGCCCGCCCGAGCAGGGACACCGCGTAGGGCTCCACGCGCACATGCCCGCCCGAGCAGGTCCGGCATTGCTCAGTACGCGCCTGCCTGGCCGAGCAGGGCCGCATCGCTCGGCACGCGCCTCGCCCGCGCAGGCCCGGCATTGCTGCGCACGCGCCTACGTGGCCGAGCTGAGCCCGGCGCCGCTTCCTGCGCATCCCTCCTGAGCCGGCGCCGCTACCGCTCCGCGCAAGTCGTGTACTCCGGCACGGCAAGGCGCCCACCCGCGTGCGGTGGTGTGCCGGGGCGTGCATCCCTCTGGACCGCTTACGCCTTCATGACGTAGGAACGTGTCGGACTCGAACGCCTCCGGCGTCGTACGGCAACACAATGGGTAGGGATATAAGCCACGGGTCACCCGATAACAGTCGGTGGACCCAATTGCTCGTTGCCGCATCCAAGTTCGACAGGAAGAATTGAAGTCCGCTCCCGCACGGCTCGGCCGTGATCCGGTAGGGCTCTCCTGCGGTGTGCGCTCCCCCGATTCCAACCCCGCCCGCAGTGTGGGCGCGTAGCCGAAGGGAGGACCGTGACCTTCGGATTCGCTCCGTCCTCGGCGGCATCGTTGTCGACGTCCGCCGCCTCCGCCACTCGCGTGCTCGAACCCGCGGAGTGGGCCGCTGCGGGCATCCCTCTGCTGCGCAACCCCAGGGAAGTCGTCACCGGACTGCACGCCCGGCACCATCCCAGGCCGGCGACGGCCGTCGTCGCGGTTCTCGACCCGGACGAACGGCTGCGGGCGAGCGCCTCGTTCACCCCTCGCCCGGCCCCTGCCGACGGCTGGATGTTCCGCAACGCGCTGCTCTCCCAGCTGCGTCGGGTCATCCCGCACGATCTGCGGCGCCGGACCCCGGTGCGCACCGCCGTGCTGCTCTACTGCCGTGAGGGCGACGCGCGTTGGACAGAGGAGGACGGCGCGTGGATGTGGGGCCTGCGTGACGCCTGCACCCTGCACGGGCTGCGCTGCGGGGCGTACATCACACTGACCCGGGACGGCTGGCAGGTCCTCGGCGAGGACCGCGGCGGTCGCCGCCCGAACGCCGACTCGGCACCCGAACCCTTCGGCACCTCCGAGATACCGCCGCCGCTGCCGCGCACCGGAGGCGCCGCCTCGGAGGTCCTGCGCCGGGTGGCAGCCCGCTGACACCGTCGGGATGCTCCGCCGGGGCCTTCCTGCCGTCGGCGCCCCTCGCACGGCGCAAGGGGCCCCACGGCAACACCCCGCGCCCCGCCCGTACGACGACCGGCGGTCCTCTCGGAGAGTGAGGCCCGCTGTCGGAGCGTGCCGGAGGCATGCGGGCGCGGACCGCCCGCGGTCATCCGCGCACGCCGAAACCCCCGCCGTGCAGTGGCGCCACAAGGGCGCCTGTCACCCTCGACGTCCCTCCGGACGTACAGAGCAGAGCCCCCGGACGTCCCGGAAGCGGCTCAGACGCCCGCGCCCAGCACCGAGTTGATCTGCTGCGGGTCGCCGCAGACGATCAGCAGGGCACCTGCCCGGGCGTGGGCCAGGGAAAGGGCCGCGGCAGCAGCGGCGTCGGGACCGCCGTTGATGGCGACGACGACCACGGGACGGGACGTGGCGCGGGAGGCCACGGCGGCGTCGGCGTAGAAGACGTCGTCGCCCGCGTCGTGCTGCGCCCAGTAGGAGGCTTCGCCGAAGGACAGCTCGTGGGCGGCCCACGGGTGCGGCTCGCCGGTGGTGATCACCAGCACGTCACCGGGGGCGCGGCCCGACTCCAGGAGCAGGTCGACCGCTTCCTCGGCGGCGTCGAGCGCGCCCTCGGCCGAGGCCGGGATCAGCTGGATCTGCGGGGTCGCCGAGGCCGCGGGGGCAGCCGGACCCGCCGGCCCGGGCTTGGCGGCGGCCACTTCCCGCGGCGTACGTTGCACCTGCGGCGTGGGCCGCAGGGGACCGGGACGACCGGGGCGCGACGGAGCCGCGGGGCGGGGGCCGGGTACGGGACGGGGGGTCGGCGCGGTGCGGCCGGTGGCCGGAGTGGCGCGGGGACCTTGGGCACTCTCGTGAATCTGAGGCTCCTCGGGAATGAGAGGCATGGGCTGATGTTTATCAAATGTTGGTACGGCCCGCGTGGGCGGGTGGCACATCGGGGCGAGCGGAATCGTCAGAAATCGAAGCCGAGCTGACCCTCGATTTCCGGAACGCCTCCGTCCGCCCAGACGCGGACCTTCTTGAGGTGCCGCCACCGGGGCAGCGCATCAAGATACGCCCACGACAGCCGGTGGTACGGGGTGGGTCCCCGCTCCTCCAGCGCGGCCTTGTGCACGGGCGACGGATACCCGGCGTTGGCCGCGAAACCGAAGTCTGCATGGTCGATACCCAGTTCGGCCATCATTTTGTCGCGGTGAACCTTGGCGATCACCGAGGCAGCCGCTACGGCCACGCACGACTGGTCGCCCTTGATGACCGTACGAACCCTCCAGGGGGCGCCGAGGTAGTCGTGCTTCCCGTCGAGGATGACCGCGTCCGGCCGGACCGGCAGTGACTCCAGAGCGCGCACCGCCGCGAGGCGCAGCGCGGCCGTCATCCCCAGGTTGTCGATCTCCTGCGGGGAGGCATGCCCGAGGGCGTACGCCGTCACCCACTTCTGCAACTCCTCGGCGAGCTCGGTGCGCCGCTTGACGGTGAGCAGTTTGGAGTCGGTGAGGCCCACGGGGGGCCGGCGCAGTCCGGTGACCGCCGCGCAGACGGTGACAGGGCCGGCCCACGCACCGCGCCCCACCTCGTCGACACCGGCTATGACCTTCGCTCCGGTTGTGGCCCGCAGGGAGCGCTCGACGGTGTGAGTAGGTGGTTCGTAGGGCATGGCGCCCTTAGCGTACGCCGACCGGATCCCGCTGCGACACCCTGGTTTCCCCCAGCAACCTCACCACCCTCCGGGCCCGCGCTCAGGAGTCGCTCGGCCGCAGCAGCGGAACCATCAGCTGGTCGATCAGCTCTTCGAGATCCTGATCGTTCCATTCGCTTCCGCGCATCTTTGAGCGGTACATCATCATGGCCGGGATGGCATCGAGGACGTAGTCGTTCGCCGCGTCGGGCCGCACCTCTCCTCGCTCTATTCCGCGGGTGATCACTTCGCGAAGAAGCTTGACTGTCGGCTCCACGACACCTTCGAAGATCACACCGTGAAAGCGCTCCGCCTGGGTGGGATCGCACTCGTGAATCACTGCGCGAAGCGCGGACCCAGGGCGCGAGAACATCGCCTCACGGGCCTGGCGGCACAGCGCGAGCAGATCCTCGCGCACGCTGCCCAGGTCCGGCGCCGCTTCGACGCGCGGCAGTCCGGCCTGCAGGGCGTCCGCGACGAGGTCCTCCTTGGACGGCCAGCGACGGTAGACGGCGGCCTTCCCGGTCTGGGCGCCTGCGGCCACGCCCTCCATGGTGAGGCCCTTCCCACCGGCAGAACCATTCGCCGTCGGTGTGCAGCTCCAACGCACCGATGCGATGTTCAGCCGCACCGTGGATGATGACCCCGTCCTTGCCCCCTGGTCCACCAGGGCTTTCTCCAAGCGGATCGCGCCCCAGAACATCGACGGCCAGTCCCCGCTTGCGGCCCTGCGGACCAGGCCCTGCAACGGCAGGGGTCGCTCACCTCCGTCTCCATGGACAGCGGTCGCAGCCGTCGGCCGTAGAACTTGGAAGACGCGGAGGCCCCGCAGGTCAAAGACGACGCTGTTGGTTAATTCGGGGCCGGGCGTGACGTCGGCCTTCAAGACCTGGTTGTGGTCTTGAAGGCTGACGTTGTCGTATGGGGTGGGTGCG